>JAQGLW010000046.1 GCA_028292665.1 Herminiimonas sp. | reverse complement strand
GTGCCCGCGACGCCGGACACGTTCGCCTGGCCGCCGAGCTTGCCCTCGGTGCCGACTTCGCGCGCGACCCGCGTCACTTCCGATGCGAACGAACTCAGCTGGTCCACCATCACGTTGATCGTGTCCTTCAGTTCCAGAATCTCGCCCTTGACGTCCACCGTGATCTTCTTCGACAAGTCGCCGCGCGCCACCGCCGTCGTCACGTCGGCGATGTTGCGCACCTGGCCGGTCAGGTTCGACGCCATGAAGTTCACGTTGTCGGTCAAGTCTTTCCAGGTGCCGCCCACGCCCGGCACATAGGCCTGTCCGCCGAGCTTGCCTTCGGTGCCGACCTCGCGCGCCACCCGCGTCACTTCCGATGCGAACGAGCTCAACTGGTCCACCATCACGTTGATGGTGTTCTTCAATTCCAGAATCTCGCCCTTGACGTCCACCGTGATCTTCTTCGACAGGTCGCCGTTCGCCACCGCGGTCGTCACGTCGGCGATGTTGCGCACCTGGCCGGTCAGGTTGCCGGCCATCGAGTTGACCGAATCGGTCAGATCCTTCCAGGTGCCTGCGACACCTTTCACCTGCGCCTGTCCGCCGAGCTTGCCCTCTGTGCCGACCTCGCGCGCCACCCGCGTCACTTCCGATGCGAACGAACTCAGCTGATCCACCATCACGTTGATGGTGTCCTTCAACTGCAGAATCTCGCCTTTCACGCCCACCGTGATCTTCTTCGACAAGTCGCCGTTCGCCACCGCGGTCGTCACCTCAGCGATGTTGCGGACCTGCCCGGTCAGGTTCGACGCCATGAAGTTCACGTTGTCGGTCAGGTCTTTCCAAGTGCCGCCCACGCCCGGCACATAGGCCTGTCCGCCCAGCTTGCCTTCGGTGCCGACCTCGCGCGCGACCCGCGTCACTTCCGACGCGAACGAGCGCAGCTGATCCACCATCGTATTGATCGTATCCTTCAGCTGCAGGATTTCGCCGCGCACGTCCACCGTGATCTTTTTCGACAGGTCGCCGTTCGCCACCGCCGTCGTCACGTCGGCGATGTTGCGCACCTGCGACGTGAGATTGCCGGCCATCGAGTTGACCGAATCGGTCAGATCCTTCCAGGTGCCCGCGACGCCTTTCACCTGCGCCTGTCCGCCGAGCTTGCCTTCGGTGCCGACTTCGCGCGCGACCCGCGTCACTTCCGACGCGAACGAGCTCAACTGGTCCACCATCGTGTTCGCAGTGGAAGCGGAGCGCAGGAACTGCCCTTTCAGAGGACGTCCGTCCACATCCAGCGCCATTGTCTGGGACAGATCGCCCTTGGCGACGGCGCCGATCACGCGCGCCATTTCCGTCGTCGGACGCACCAGGTCGTCGATCAGCATGTTGAGCGATTTGATCGTGGTTGCCCAGCCGCCCACCGCGTTGGGCACCGATGCCCGCTGCGTAAGCCGTCCTTCGCGGCCGACCACGCGGCTGACGCTGGTAATGCCATCGGCCATGTGTCGATTCATTTCGATGATGTCGTTGAGCGTGTCGGCTATCTTGCCGGGCAAGCCGGTCCAGTCGGACGGCATGCGCGTCGAGAAATCGCCTTTCTTGAGGGCTGTCAGTATCTTGAGCAGCATCTTCGCGTCCAGCTCTTCTCTCATATCGGCCCTCATGTCCATGCGGAATTTCCTTCTGTTATTTAAAGAATGCGGCTCGGGCGGTAGTCGAGCCGGATAAGAAGCAAGTGCAATTGGAATTACGCACTTGTCGTGTGCAACAGCTGCTGCACCAGCACATCGGCCGGAAGAGGCTTGCTGAAGTAATAGCCCTGGTATTCATCGCATCCCAGGTTTTTGAGAATCGCAAGCTGCTCCTTGGTTTCGACGCCTTCCGCCACTACGCGCAATGCCAATGCGCGCGCCATATTGACGATGGCGGCGACGATCGCGTTGTCGCCAAGGTTTTTGCCGAGATCGCGGACGAAAGACTGATCGATCTTGAGAATATCGATCGGCAGCGCCTTGAGAACCGACAGCGATGAATAGCCGGTGCCGAAATCATCGATCGCAATCGTGATGCCGCCTTCGCTGATTTCACGCAGCACCGCCGTTGCCTTTTCCAGATCGCGGATCAGCAGCGACTCGGTGATTTCGAGCTGCAGGCAGGATGGCGGAATGCCGTGCTTGTGCAGCATCTTGAAAATCGCGCCGGGAAGCTCCGCATGGATTTGAGGAATCGCGATGTTGACGGCGATCGGCATCTTGCACAGGCCTCTTTCGGAATCGAGCCAGCGCCTGGCTTGCGCGCAGGCTGCGGAAATCACCCATTCCCCGATCGGGACCAGATGTCCGCTGTCCGCGGCCTCGGTAATGAACTGCGCTCCCGTGATGAGTCCGAGCCGCGGATGATGCCAGCGCAAAAGCGCTTCGACGCCGGCAACCCGGCCCGAGATGATTTCCACCTTGGGCTGGTAATACAGTTCGAATTCCTCCCGTTCGACCGCTTGCTGCAATTCAAGCTGCAGCTGCGTGCGCTCGAGCAGCTTGGCGTTGAGTTCTTCATGAAAGAACTGGATGCTGCCGCGTCTTTGCTGCTTTGCGTGATACATCGCCAGGTCGGCGTTTTTCATCAATACCTGGACCGAATTGCCGTCCTGCGGATACAGGCTGATGCCGATACTCACCGACGTCTTCAGGCAATTCGTGCCGATGGTGTATGCAGGCGTGTGGGCCTGGACGATTTTCTTTGCCACTTCCGCGGCATTCGGATAAGCCGGCAAGCCCTCCATCAACACGACGAATTCGTCGCCGCCCAGGCGCGCCACCACATCGGAGTCGCGCACGGCTGACCGGGTGCGTGCGGCAACCTGAATCAGGAGTTCGTCTCCGACATCGTGTCCCAGCGTGTCGTTAATGGTTTTGAACCGGTCCATGTCGAGGAACAGAACCGCCAGGCCTGTCTTCTGGCGTGCGGCGCGGGAAATCGCCCGCTCGAGATGTTCAATCAGCGAACGGCGGTTCAGCAGTCCGGTGAGCGGATCGCGCGTCGCCAGTCCGTGCGCGCGTTCCTCAGCCTGCCGGCGCTCGACGATCTCGGTCTCCAGCGTGGCGTTGATGCGTTTGAGATCCTGCATCTGCTGCACTTGCAGATCGCGGTTCAACTCCGCCAGCTCCCTGGTCTTGTGTTCAAGCTGCAGGTTCTTCTTCGCAAGTTCGACGAAAACGGAAACCTTGTTTTGCAGTATCTGGGGAATCACGGGCGTGAACAAATAGTCGACCGCGCCTTTTTGATAACCCTTGAGCCGATGCATTTCATCGGCATAATGCGCGGTGACGAAAATGATCGGGACCGACGCCGAACGCGGATGGGAATGAATGATTTCCGCCGTTTCGAAACCATCCATTCCCGGCATGCTCACATCCAGCAGAATGACGGCGAACTGATCGTTCTGCTGATGAAGCACTTTCCGCAAGGCTTCTTCGCCGGACCGTGCCGTGACAACTTCATAATCGTTGTTTTCATTCGCGCGCGTTAAGAGCGTTTCCAGCGCCAGCAGGCTGGCGGGATGGTCGTTGACGAGTAGGACTTTTGGGCTAAACACTTGTTTGATCTTTTATCCAATGCCGGACAACAACACAAAAACCTCGCATAATCGCAACGTCATGCATGCTTATCAAAAAGCTTTTGAGGCTTGCGCAATTATTTATCGCTGTCAGTCAATGTTGTCGTACGGCTAGAGTTGATGCGCTGTAATTAGAACTACCGCATGGGCCAATGTTCCCAAGTTCAATAGAAAATATCACCTGTATCGAAGGTTTGTATTGCCATGTATCAAGAAAAATCCTTCTTTATTGCATTCGGTAAATTTCGCGTTCCATTCGCTTGTCTGATGCATATCAAATGAAGATTTTTTTATTCAGCTAAGGCGATTCAATCTTGATGCACAAAACATTCCTGAAAACAATGCCGTTCGGCACCATGGACAATGCGCATCAGCAACCATGCCGGTGATTTCCGGCAATAATCGATGCCCGCTTTCGCCGGACCCGGATTGAATCGTGGAATAAGTCATTTACCGTTGCGGCGATGAATGCGCGCTATATATGAATATGAACCAGGGCGGCGATTCGCGAAAGCAGGCGGATGAGCGGAAACCGCTCGTGAGATGTGAGGAGTTTTCCGGCTGCGAAGCCGGAAGATGCTAGAAGGAAGATCCGGGTCCCTTCAGGAATTCGGTTTCGTCCACAGTCGATTGCCGTCCCAGAATCGCGTTGCGGTGGGGAAAGCGACCGAAGCGGGCAATGATGCTGCGGTGATGCAACGCAAACCTCAGGTATCCGCGGAACAGGTTCGGCTGATCCGCGGGCGCTTCCTGAGACAAACCGGTAAAAAGCTGTACCGAATGTTCCTGAAGTTCCTGCGATTCTGAATGCTCCAGCGGCATATAGAAAAACGTCCGCTCAATCGGCCGCAGCGTGCGGTCCATTCCTTTTTCCAGGCCGTCCAGACACCATGCCTGCGCCAATGAATCGAATTCGAATGCTTTCGGCGTATTGCGATACATGCCGCGCGGGAACTGATCGGTCAGCAGTATCAGCGCAAGCAGGCCTTTATCCGATTTTGTCCAATCGTCGAGCCGGCCATCCGCGGCGGCTTCCAGACGGCTTTCAAAGCGCTCCCGGATTTCCCGATCGCTTTCCTCGTTCTTGGACCACCATAATCCGGATTTCCGCTGCTCAACGGCGGCATCGTTCGCGTCCGGGCCAAACCAGAAATCATGAATCAAGTCCGCCGTCGCCACCGAAGGCCTCCCCCTTGCTGAAAATGTCTTGCACGCTTGCGCTGCTGAAATCGCGAGCCGGATCAATGCAGCTTGACGCGTGGCGTAGTCTTGCGCCGCAGCCACTGGGCGAGCGTATCGAGCAGCATGCGCATGATGCCGTGCAAAGCCACCATGTGCTGACGATACAACGATGCATACAGCAGCCGCGCCAATGTGCCTTCAACCAATACTGTGCGGCCGATGAATTTACCCATCAAATGGCCGATCGTTTCGTAACGGCCGAGCGAAACGAGTGAACCGTGGTCATGGAATTCAAATACCGGCAACGGCTTGCCGCCAAGGCGGCGGCGCAGCGCCTGATACATGAACCCGGCCTGCTGATGCGCCGCCTGGGCTCGAGGCGGAACGGATTTTCCCTTTTCGGGCCACGGGCAGCTCGCACAATCTCCGAATGCAAAAATATCGCGGTCGATGATCGTCTGCAGCGTCTGCGACACGATGACCTGTCCCTGCTTGTTGACCGGCAATCCGACGTCGGCCAGAACCTTCGGCACTTCGATTCCGCCCGCCCATACCGTCAGATCGGCCGGCAATCTTTTGCCGCCGGCAGTCAGCACCATGTGCTTTTGCACCTGGGTAACCTTCTCGCCGGTCAGCACGTCGATATCGAGCTTCTTTAACAGGCTGGCGGTTTCATTGGCAATGCGTTCAGGCAACGGCGGGAGAATACGGGGGCCGGTTTCGACAATCGTAATGCGGATATCGCGCCGCGGGTCAAGATGATGCAGACCATAGGCGCCGAGCACCTGTGCGGTGCCGCGCAGTTCCGCCGACAATTCGACGCCGGTCGCGCCGCCGCCGATGATCACTATATTGACCATCGGACGACCGTTTTTTTGGCCGGCCGGCTCTCCGATGCGATTTTGCGCGCGCATGCAGGCTGCGATCAGCCGGCGGCGAAAACGTTCGGCCTCGGTTACGGTGTCGACCGCGATCGCGTGCCGGGCGGCACCCGGGACGCCGAAGAAACTGGTCACGCTGCCGATAGCCAGCACCAGTGTGTCGTACGCAATCTCGCGCTGAGGCAATATCTCGACGTCTTCCTCGTCGTTGACCGCCGCCACCGTGATGACCTTGCGCGCGCGATCGAGATCGATGAATTCGCCTTGCTGAAACTCAAAATGATGCCAGCGCGCCTGCGCCACATATTCAAGTTGATGTTCATTCGCGTCCATGCTGCCGGCTGCTACTTCATGCAGCAAGGGTTTCCATAAATGCGTTGCCGCCCGGTCCACCAGCACCACATGTGCCTGTCCCTTTTCATCCAGCCTGTCCCCAAGATGGGTAGCCAGCTCAAGTCCGCCGGCGCCGCCGCCGACGATAACGATGCGATGGCGCGCATCGGAAATGATTTTTTCCTGCACGATGTCGTGGTTCAGTGTCGAAAGCATGTTCAGCAGCCAGTGAGTTCAGCAGTCAAGAGTTCGCTTCATCGGATCGATAAGTCAAGCCGCCGCGATTATGGGGAAGCGATCGAAGAAAGCAATCCTTATGCCGATCCGGCATCCGGATTGTTCTGAGCCATCCCGGCTTATCGACATGAAAAATTTTCAGGCATGGGGGAAATTTTGCAAGCGGGAGAATTTCCATCGGCTCATCTTGCATGCATCTTGCTATCAAGTTCTACTGCGGCGCATGTCGATGCCCGACGGATTCCGACCTGAGCCAAATCGGCCGGCTGCACGCTATATTTTTTAATTGAAAATATCGATATCGCCATAACATTATTTACTGACAGATGGTCAAACATATCGGGAACGGATGCTTTCTGAAATGCATGATTGATACACCTCATCACTGTTTTTCACGCATCCATTACTTTAAGAAAGTGAAGAACCGCAAAGCGTTTTTCAGTGTCCACCATTTAAGTCAACAACCTGACGGGGAGAAGATGTGATGACGAATTCAGACAAGCCCGAGCATGTAGACCGGCAAGAGAACTTCCTGAGCAGCCTGGTGGCTTTCACGAAGGATCACCGCGCCGTTTACTGGTCGGGTCCCTTGTCCCAGTTTCTGGAAGAGATATTGCCCGCCGATCCGCAAGGCGCGGCCCGGACTTCTCACCAGTACATGTGGGACATGATCCGCTGGACCCGTGCGGAGGATGAGAACGGCAATTTCCGGTCCAAGCTGTTCGATGAAGCATTATTCGGCGTCGATGAAGCGATCGATCGCGTGGTCGATTACTTCAAGGCCGCGGCAGCCGGCTCCGAAGTCGGACGCCGTCTTCTGCTGTTGCTGGGTCCGCCTTCGGGCGGCAAATCGACGCTCGTGATCCTGCTCAAGCGCGGACTGGAAGAATACAGTTATACCGATGCCGGTGCGCTGTACGGCATCCAGGGATGCCCGGTGCACGAATCGCCGCTGCATCTGATTCCGCACACGTTGCGGGCCACATTCCGCGAAACCTATGGCGTCGAAATCAACGGCGAGGTTTGTCCGCATTGCCGCACCCGGCTCGAGCAGCAGTACAAAGGCGATTTCCTGCACATGCCGATCGAGCGGGTGTTTATTTCCGAAGCCGGCCGCGTCGGCATCGGCACGTATGCGCCGCACGATCCGACCACCGCCGATCTGGCCGACCTGGTGGGTTCGGTCGATCTGTCCAAAGTGGCCGAATACGGCGACGAAGGCGACCCTCGTGCATGGTCATGGTCGGGCGCAGTGTATGCAGCCAGCCGCGGCATGCTGGAAATGATCGAAATTCTGAAGGTCAAGCGCGAATTTCTCTATCTGCTGCTGACGCTGACCCAGGAAAAGAATGTGAAGGTGTCGCGCTTCCCGCTGATCTATCTCGACGAAACGATTCTTGCGCATACCAATCTGGCGGAATTCCGCAAATTCCTGCAGGAGAGCGAGAACGAAGCGCTGCTGGACCGGATGGTTATCATTCAGGTGCCGTACACGCTCAATTACAAAGATGAAGCGCGTATTTACAAAAAACTGATTTCATCTGCCGCACCGGCGTTTCGCGAAGTGCATCTCGACCCGCATGTGTTGCATGCTGCAGCGGTGTTCGCAACGCTGACCCGGCTGCATGAAGGCGAAGACAAGGAACAGGAACTTACCAAGAAGGTCCGTATTTACGCGGATGAAGAAGTGGAAGGCGTCAATCGCGCCGAAGCGGAGCGCACCAGGCAGAAAATGCCCGACGAAGGTCTGGCCGGCGTATCGCCGCGTTTTGTCATCAATGCGTTATCGAATGCAATCATTCAATCCGATACAAAAAGCCTGACGACGATGGATGTGCTGCTTGCGCTCAAGGACGGGATAGAAAACGATGCGCGCATCGATCCGAAGAAAAAACGCAAATGGGTCGATTATCTGGTGTTGGCGCGCAAATATTTCTACAACCGCTGGGTCAAGGAAGATGTGCACAAGGCGCTGTTCGTATCGTTTGAACAGGAGGCGCAGGACTTGCTGGACAAATATCTGGATGAAGTGGAAGCGACGCTCGACAACCGCCAGATCAAGGATCCGATCACCAATGAAGAGCGCAGGCCGGATGAACGGTTTCTGCGCTCGGTCGAGGAAAAAATTCATATATCGGATTCAGGAAAGCAATCATTTCGGCAGGAGGTGGTCCGGAAAGCGATGGGAGCGTACAAGCGCGGCGAGAAGTTCACGCTGGACAGTCATGCGCAGCTGCATGACGCCGTTCAGCAATATCTGTTCGAGCAGCGTCGCGACGTATTGCGCATGGTAAGTTCAACCATGCGTCCCGACGAGGAAGTAAGGCAGAAAATTTCCGTGGTCGAAAAGCGCCTGGTTGAAGAATATGGCTATGACAGCCATAGTGCACGGGAAGCCCTCAATTATGTAACCACGCTGCTGGCACAAGAATGAGACGGCAATATGGAAAACGATGAGCGGCGAAACCGGTCAAAGCGTTAAGGCGGGAATGAATCGTGTGCCAGTGATTCCTTCTCGTCCGGTACGTTCGCGGCATTTGGATGAGAGGTAAGCATATGGTAAATCACATTACGATTTCCACCGAGACACCCTGGTACGACTTGTTTTCCCGCGGCGCGCGCGATTGGCTGCGCCACAATGAAAAGGTACGCGAAAGCGTACAGCAGAATCTGCCGGACCTGATCGCCGGCGCCGATCTGATCACCGGACCGCAGGACCGTACGGTACGGGTGCCGGTGCGCATGCTCGAACACGCGCGTTTCCGGCTTGCCGACCCGCAATCCCAATCGCAGACCGATGCCGGCCAGGGTCAAGGCAAACCCGGCGATGTGCTGCGCCCGGTGCAGCGCGGCGCCGGCGATGAAGAAGGACAAGGCGACAACAGCGAAGGCGAAGTGAGATTGATGCTGGAGCTGAAAGTGGACGACATCATGGATTGGCTGTGGGAAGAACTGAAATTGCCCGACCTGCAGCCCAAGCGCAACACCAGCGTCGAGGACGATGAATTCGTCCGTGAAGGCTGGGACAAGCACGGCGCGCGCGCGCGGCTCGACCGGCGCCGCACCGTCAAGGAAGCGGTGAAACGGCGCGCCGTCCAGGAAAACCCGGTGCCGTTCACCAATGAAGATTTGCGTTTCAGGCAACTGGTGCAGCGGCGCAAACCCGCCACCAATGCCGTCGTGATTTTTGCGCTGGATGTGTCGGCCAGCATGACGGAGGCGGAACGCAAGCTTGCCAAGAGTTTCTTCTTTTTCGTGCTGCAGGGCATCCGGCGCAAGTATGCGAAGGTGGAAACCCGGTTCATCGCGCATACGACGCAGGCGTGGGAGTTTTCGGAAAACGAGTTCTTCCAGGTCACCGGCACAGGCGGCACCGGCGCGTCCACCGCATTCAATGTGGCGCTGGACTTGATCCATACGCAATACGATCCGGCGCAATACAACGGCTACCTGTTCTATGCATCCGACGGCGAAAACTTTACCGAAGACCGCGCAGCGGCAACCGAAGGCCTCGCCAAGCTCGCCGCACTGTTGAACTATATCGGCTATGTGGAAACCGTTCCCGGTTCGCCGCGCACGACCGAAACCGAAATGAAAATGATCTGCTCCGAACTCGAACGCGGCGGCGCGCCGGTAGGAACCAGCGTTCTGACGCGCTCCGAAGATGTCTGGAAGGCGATCCGGAAATTTTTTGTGCAGCAGGCCCAACAAAGCGAGGTGGCATGATGGCAGCTTCCAATCCTGTGCTTCAGGATTACTCCAGGCGCATTGAAGAGCTCGCCACCAAGCTCGGGCTCGACTATTATCCGGTCGACTTCGAACTGGTGCCGAACAATTTCATGATGGAAATCGCCGTATACGGGCTGCCGGTACGCATGCCGCACTGGTCTTTCGGCGTACGCTACATTCATCAGCTGATCCGGCAGGGAATGGGACATTCGCGCATTTTCGAAGTGATGTTTCCCGGCGATCCATGCCATGCGTATCTGGTCAACAATAATACGGTGCCGGAGAATACACTGGTCGTGGCGCATGTCCTCGGCCACGCGGACTTCGCCAAAAACAATCATCTGTTCGCACACTTCATGGAAATGGCCGGCGGCCATATTCTCGAACAGGCTGCCGCGCGCGCGCATCGCATCGATGCCGCGCTTGAAGAATTCGGACAGGAACGGGTCGAATCGGTGCTCGATGCCGCGCTCGCGCTGGAGCCGCATATCGACATCAACCAGGAATTGCACCGGCGGCCCTATCCGACGCAACGGCTTCAGGAGGAGGCCCCGAAAGCCGATGCGTTTCACAAGCGCTACCAAGATCTGCCCGGCGAAAGGCAGTTACCGACTGCTTCGCCGATGCCGTCGCGCGCACCGATTCCGCCGCAGCCGGAATACGATCTGCTCTGGTTCATCGCCAACTATGCGCCGGAACTGGAAGGCTGGGAGCGGGACATTTTTCTGGCCGTGCGGGAGGAATCGTTTTATTTTTATCCGGTGTTCGCATGCCAGATCATGAACGAAGGCTGGGCCTCGTACTGGCATGCGCGCCTGCTGCGCGAAGCGGATTTTCTGCCGCATGACTTGTATCTTTCCGCGATCAAGGCCCATTCCGACGTAGTGCGCCCCTACGCGGCGGACAACCAGCTTGCGCTGGCCGTGAATCCGTATCATCTCGGATTTTCGATCTGGGAAGATCTGATTGAAAAAAAGGGGATCGAGGCAGCCCGGCAAATATGCAAGGAAGAAGACGACTTCGGCTTCATACGCAATTACCTGACCCGCGAGCTGGCGGAAAAACTCGAGCTGTTCGTTTATGAAGCGCACGACGACGGCGGCATCAAGATTGCGGATCGCGACATTCATGCCGTGCGGGAAGCAATCCTGGCGCCCAAGTTCAATTACGGCGCACCGCGCATTGCAGCCACACAACTCCATAACGACGGCAGCCTCGATCTGGTTCACGATCATCAGAGCGACGGCCGCGGGCTCGATGTCAATCGCGCCGAGCGCGTGCTTGAATACATTGCGCGGGTGTGGCGCCGCCCGGTTTCCCTGCATACGGTCGGCGGCAGCGGCAATGCGCGCGTGATTACCAGCAAGAGATTGTGATGGCTTGCGGCCAATGCCGAAGACGCAGGGAAAATCAATATTGAAAATCCAATTCAAGCCAGCCGTTTGTCCTGAGTAGCCAAGGCCGGCTTCCAGGTTCGTTCGTCCTCTGCAGTTCAAGGCCGGTCGCCAAATCCGTCGTCCTGAGTGGCCCAAGGCCAGCTACCAGGTCCGTTCGTCCTGAGTAGCCGCGAAGCGGCGTATCGAAGGATTGGTGGCGTACCAGAGCCCTTCGATACGCCCTGCGGGCTACTCAGGACGAACGGATTTAGTTGTTTGTCTTGGGCTAGCAGTTGGCCTTGGGCCACTCAGGACGAACGGATCTATAGCGTTCACCTTGTGCCGCACTAAACGAAAGCATAAGCCCCGCGCAGCCGGATGAAACGGCAGCATCGAACGGATCAGTGTATTGACGCATCTCAACGATGCTGTTGCGCAAATACCTATCCTTCTGGTATGTCAATCGGAATGCCGCGATAGGGCCGTGCAGATGCGCATTTTTTCAACTTCCCGGATGTTGCACAGGAACCCTGCAATCCGGATTCTGCTTGCTTGCCTGGCTCTTTCCGCATGCGCATCGCTGCCCGATATCCGGTACCTGGAATCGTCGCTGCATCCGAACGCCACGCCGACCATCTCGACCCCGCGGGGAACCATACCTGAAAAAAAAGCCGAGTCCCTTCTTGCCAAACGGCTCCGCAATTCGAAGACCGATATCAAAAAAATTGCGGCGCTTGAGGAAGCCGCCACCGGTAGCCCTTTGATCGCCGGCAACAAGGTCACGCTGCTGTTCGACGGCCCGCAGACCATGAGCGCGATGATGGCGGCAATCTCGGTTGCCAAGGACAACATCAATCTTGAAACCTACATTTTCGATCAGGACGAACTCGGGCTGCGCTTTGCGGACTTGCTGATGGCCAAGCAGCGAGCCGGCGTTCAGGTCAATATTATTTACGATAGCGTCGGGACGCTCGGCACACCGAGCGAATTCTTCGAAAAAATGCGCGCGGCGGGAATCGCGCTGACGGAATTCAATCCGGTGAATCCTCTCAAGGCAACCGGCCAATGGCGGGTGAATAATCGCGATCACCGGAAAATCCTGGTGGTCGACGGACGCATCGGCTTTGCCGGCGGTGTGAATATCGCCAAGGACTATGCGAGAAGTTCGCTTTTCAGATCGCAGAGCAGAAACAACGCCGAACTGGGCTGGCGCGACACCCACATTCGGATCGAAGGGCCTGCCGTTGCATCGTTGCAATTGCTGTTTCTCAATACCTGGGCGAGCCAGAGAATGGACGATCTGCCGGATCGCAACTATTTTCCGCCCTTGTCGCCGGCCGGCGACAAGCTGCTCCGGGTGATTGCCAGCAATCCGGGCGGCGATTATCAGATATATAAAGCGTATGCATTGGCGATGCAGGAGGCAAAAACATCCATTCACATTACCAATGCTTATTTCGCCCCGGATGTGCAGATCCTGGAAGCGCTGACGCAAGCAGCGCGCCGCGGCGTCGATGTGAAAGTCATTTTCCCCAGCGTTTCCGATACCGGGCTGGTGTTTTATTGCGGCCGGTCGTTCTATAGCGAGTTGCTCGATGCCGGCGTCAAAATCTATGAGCTGCAGGCATCGGTCCTGCATGCAAAGACCGCCGTGATCGATCACGCATTGTCGACTGTCGGATCGGCCAATATCGATATCCGCAGCTTTCTGCACAACAGCGAAGTCAATATTGTCGTGATCGGGGATGAATTCGGCGAGACGATGGAAAGCGCATTCCGGGAAGACCTGAAAAATTCGGATGAAGTCACCAAACAGGCATGGGATCGACGGCCCCTGCTGGAACGCATCAAGGAAGCGGCTGCTCGAAGCCTGGAGTATTGGTTGTGAATCCGGTTTGCGACACTATAGTCCAAGGCCGGCTACAAGCCCGTTCGTCCTGAATGGCCCAAGGCCAGCTCTTGGCCCAAGATCAACTACCAATCCCGTTCGTCCTGAGTGGCCCAAGGCCAGCTACTAGCCGCGAAGCGGCGTATCGAAGGATGGTTGCGCCCGGAGATCCTTCGATACGCTGCGCTAGTAGCTGGCCTTGGGCCACTCAGGACGAACGGCATCCACTTATCTTTAATTGACTGAACCCTGCCAGCCCTGTTCTCCAACAGCCGGCTAAATCAAGTGACAGCGGATCGTCGCAGGCGCACCGCATAATTTTCTCATCAACGCATCCGAAATCGGCGCATCGACATCGGTGATCGCATAGCCGATCGCGCCGCGCGTTTGCAGCTGCTGTGCGACGATATTCAAACCGCTGGCGGCGAAATCGGCATTCATTCTCGCGATCACGCCCGGCTCGTTGCGATGCACATGCAGGATGCGGCTTCGCACTTCCTTTTCCAGATGTGCAATTTCCGGAAAGTTGACCGCCGATCGCGTCGTCCCCGCTTTCAGGAATCGCGCCAGCTTGTCGGCCACTTCACGTCCGATATTGTCTTGCGCTTCTTCGGTGCTGCCGCCGATATGCGGCGTCAGAATGACATTGTCGAGACCGCGCAGCGGCGATACGAATTCTTCCTTTTCGCTGCGCGGCTCGACCGGATAGACATCCAGTGCGGCGCCGGCCAGCTTGCCCGCCCTCAGCGCCTGATCGAGCGCATCGATATCGACCACTTTGCCGCGCGACGCGTTGATCAGGACTGCGGACGGCTTCATCAAGGCGAGGCGCGCTCCGTTGATCAGATTTTCGGTTCCGGAACCGCCGGGCACATGCAGCGTCACCACATCGGCTTCTTCCAGCACGGCATCCAGTGTCATCGGTTTTGCGTTGCCGAGCGGCAGTTTGCTTTCCGGATCGTAATAGCAGACCCGCATGCCGACGCTTTCGGCAAGAATGCCGACCTGCGCGCCGATATTGCCGTAGCCGATGATGCCGAGCAGCTTGTTGCGCACTTCATAGGCGCCTTGCGCAGTCTTGTCCCATTGGCCGCGATGCGTACGCGCATTTTTTTCGGGAATGCGCCGCAACAGCAGAATCGCTTGCGCAATCACCAGTTCCGCCACCGAACGGGTATTTGAAAAAGGCGCATTGAAAACGGGGATACCCAGGGCCATCGCCGCGGTCAAATCAACCTGGTTGGTGCCGATGCAAAAACATCCGATTGCCTGCAAGCGGCGGGATGCGCCCAGTATCTCGGCTGACAGATGCGTGTTCGACCGGATGCCGACCGCATCCGCCTCCGATAATGCATCGAGCAATTCGCCGCCGGACAATGCGCGCGGTATTTCCGCAATGTCGGTGAATCCCTGCTCGTTCAAAAGCCCGACGGCGCTCGCGTGGATTTTTTCCAGCAAAACAATTTTGGTCATGGCGGGCAACTCATTAAAAATAATTCAATGACAAAATTGTCGGTTACAGTGACATCACGTGCAGTAATTCTATGCTGTTTTATTAAAAGGTGAATGATGAGTATCGAAGCGATTGCAAGCGAGAAAGCGACGCCGGAAACCGTCACGCAAGTGCATCGCTGGACGGACAGCCTGTTTTCATTCAAGACCACGCGGCCGCAGGGCTATCGATTCACTCCGGGACAATATGCGCGGCTGGGACTCGCTGCCGACGGCGGCATGCTATGGCGCGCCTATTCGATCACGTCGGCGCCGGACGACGACTTCCTGGAGTACTACGGCATTGTGGTGCCGGGCGGCGCGTTCACCACGATTCTGAAAGACATCCGGCCCGGCGACACCATCTGGACGGAAAAGCAGAGTTACGGATTCATGACGGCGGATCGGTTCAGCGACGGGGAAGACCTGTGGATGCTGGCCACGGGCACCGGCCTTGGCCCATTCATTTCGATTTTGCGCGATCCGATGGTGTGGGAAAAATTCCGGCACCTGATCCTGGTGCACTGCGTCCGGCATGAAGAGGAATTCGTGTATCAGGAAGAATTGGCCGCATTGAAGAACCATCCTCCGACGGCGGCGCCGCGCGCGGAATTGCAGCTCGTCCGGTCCGCCACCCGCGACACGGCGGCGCCGTCCGCGCATTTCGGGCAGCGGATTACCGCCCTGCTTGAGAACGGCGCGCTGGAAAAGCGAGTCGGATTCGGCCTTTCCGAACAATCGTCGCGCATCATGCTGTGCGGCAATCCGGAAATGATCGACGATACCCGGCGCATTCTGCATCAACGCGGCCTGCGCCCCTGCCGCCGTACGCTGCCGGGCCAGTTCGTGACCGAAAATTATTGGTGAGCGCTGCTGTGCGTTCGCGTTGAGCAGTCCGCTCGTCCAGAACGATTCCAGGCCCGGCCGCCGGCAACCTCGATCAATTGAACGTCTTGCCTTCGGCTGCCAGCCTGGATAGCAACGGCGCCGGTTTCCAGGCATCGCCATGGCGGCCTTTTGCATATTTTTCCATCGCCATCACCACGTTGGGCAAGCCGACCGTGTCCGCATAGAACATCGGGCCGCCCCGGAATAACGGAAAGCCGTAGCCGCTCAGGTACACCATGTCGATGTCGGAAGCGCGCAGCGCGATGCCCTCTTCCAGGATGCGCGCGGCCTCGTTGACCAGCGCAAAGACCAGCCGCTCGACAATTTCCTGATCGCCGATCTTGCGGCGTTCGACATTGATGTCGGCCGAATGCCTGACGATCATGTCGTTCACGATCCCGGACGGATAGGCCTTGCGGTCGCCCGCCTTGTAGTCATACCAGCCGGCGCCCGTCTTTTGGCCGTAGCGTCCCATTTCGCACAGCAGATCGGCAGTTTTGGAATAAGTGACTTGCGGCTTCTCGACATAACGGCGCTTGCGGATATACCAGCCGATATCGTTGCCGGCCAGATCGCCCATGCGGAACGGTCCCATCGCGAAGCCGAATTTTTCGACTGCCTTGTCAACCTGCTCCGGCAGGCAGCCTTCTTCGAGCAGGAAGCCGGCCTGCCGGCTGTATTGCTCGATCATCCGGTTGCCGATGAAGCCGTCGCACACGCCGGATACGACCCCGGTTTTCCTGATCTTTTTGGACAGCGCCATGGCGGTCGCCAGCACATCCTTGCCGGTCCTGGCGCCGCGCACGATTTCCAGCAGTTTCATCACGTTGGCCGGGCTGAAGAAATGGGTGCCGATCACGTCCTGCGGACGCCTGGTGAAGCTTGCAATTCTGTCGACGTCCAGCGTCGATGTATTGGATGCCAGGATCGCGCCCGGCTTCATCACGTCGTCGAGCTTTTTGAATACCGTTTCCTTGACACCCATGTCTTCGAATACGGCTTCGACCACGATGTCGGCCTGACCGATGTCGTCATACGATAAGGTGCCGCTGATCAGGCCGACGCGCTGCTCGAATTTTTCGGGCGTCAGCTTGCCCTTCTTCATCGTGTTCTCGTAGTTCTTCCGGATTGTCGCCAGCCCCTTGTCCAGCGCTTCCTGCTTCATTTCCAGAATCCTGACCGGGATGCCGGCGTTGGCGAAATTCATCGCAATGCCGCCGCCCATCGTGCCGGCGCCGATCACGGCGGCGGATTTGATTGTGCGGGTCGGCGTATCTTCCGGCACATCCGGAATCTTGCTTGCGGCGCGTTCGGCAAAAAACGCATGGCGCAATGCCTTCGATTCCGTCGTCTGCACCAGCTCGACGAACAGGTCGCGTTCGAACTTGAGGCCGTCGTCGAACTTTTTGGTGACGGCCGCGGCAACAGCGTCGATGCATTTCAACGGCGCCGGGAACGGACCCGCCATTGCCTTGACGGTATTGCGGGAGAATTGCAGGAACGCTTCGTGATTCGGATAATCGATCTTGATATCGCGTACTTTCGGCAGCGGACGGATGTCGGCCATCTTGCCGGCGAACGCCAGCGCGCCTTGCATCAGATCGCCTTCGATCAGTTGGTTGAAGAGCGCCGTCCCGGCCAGCTTTTCCGAAGCGACCGGCGTGCCGGAGACGATCATGTTCAATGCCGTTTCCAATCCCACCGCGCGCGGCAGGCGTTGCGTGCCGCCCGCGCCCGGCAGCAGGCCGAGCTTGACTTCCGGCAGCGCGATTTGCGCGCCGGCAGACGCCACGCGATAGTGGCAGCCGAGCGCCAGCTCCAGTCCGCCGCCCATGCATACGGCATGAATTGCGGCGATCACCGGTTTGTCCGAATTTTCTACGACGCTGATGACGGTATGCAGCGTCGGCTCGGCGAGCGCTTTGGGCGAATTGAATTCCTTGATGTCGGCGCCGCCGGAGAAAGCCTTGCCGGCGCCGGTGATGACCACCGCCTTGACGGCATCGTCGGCAAGGGCTTTTTTCATGCCCTCGACAATGGCGGAACGGGTCGATAATCCCAGGCCGTTGACCGGGGGATTATTGAGAGTGATGACGGCTATCGCGCCGTTCACTTGATATTCGGCAGTCATGTCTCTTCCTTTGAATGAAGTCTGTGATGGTGAAATCGGACCGATTGAAATCGTTGTCTTGATATGCTCAATGCTGAACTATACCGCAGAAAAGAACGGTCGTATTATTTACAGATATAAAAACCCGGCAATGGGAATTTATTGGATTAATGCCGGTCAGCCGGGTAAAAACCGTTTTGTCCCGAACGGTTTCCGCTCGCCCTGAGCGGCCAAGGCCGATTGCAGGTCCATCCCCGTTCGTCCTGAGTGGCCCAAGGCCAGCTCCTAGCCGCGGAGCGGCGTATCGAAGGATCTCCAGACACAACCAGTCCTTCGATACGCCCTGCGGGCTACTCACGGGCTACTCAGGACGAACGGGGTTGGTAGTTGATCCTGGGCCAGGAACTGGCCGGCTACTCAGGGCCACTGGATCAGACCGAATCTTCATCGATCCTGCAACACCGCGCCAAACAAACGGCGCGATGCCGCAAGAACCGTCTCAAGCAAAATTACTAGAGCGGTTTTCGTATCAGTATGGGGTGATGCGGGTTGGTTTGGGATGCAGGGCAAGGCGCGAGGAGCGCAGTGTGGCCAGCCACACAAGCGACGAACAACGCCGCCATGCGCTCCAAAGCGGCCCGCAGCGCCCATACACTGATACGAAAACCGCTCTAAGCCGGCGGCCGTTTCATCTCGCACGATGTCGGTTGCGCGGCAACGAATGCATCGACTTTCTGATTCGTTTTCCAGCCGTAGCCGGTATTTTCCTGATCGAATCTGACGTCCTTGCCGTTGG
>JAQGLW010000028.1 GCA_028292665.1 Herminiimonas sp. | reverse complement strand
GCCTTCGAGGGCAAAATCGTCACGATCAGGCTCGACGCGGATTGGTGTGAAGTCCGGGTTCTCGGGCAGAAGTTCGATGAGCGAGCCTGATTTGCGATAGCGCTTGACAGTAACTTCATCTCCGATGCGCGCCACGATGATTTGACCGTTTTTGGCGCCATCGGATTTTTTAACCGCCAGCAGATCGCCATCCAGAATGCCGGCATCCCGCATCGACATGCCGCGCACCTTGAGCAGGTAATCGGGCTTCGCAGTGAAGAATGACGGATCGACGTTGTAAGTCGCTTCGATGTGCTCCTGCGCCAGGATCGGTGAACCAGCGGCAACGCGGCCAATTAAAGGCAGGCTTAATTGCATCAATGAAGAGTGGGGCAGTGCCATTTGCGTGCCGCCAAAGCGATGCTGGCCTTTTTCAAGATGCATGTCGCGCAAACGAATGCCTCGTGACGTTCCGGGAGAGATTTCAATGGCGCCTTTGCGCGCCAGTGCCTGCAGATGTTCCTCCGCAGCATTAGCTGACCGAAAACCCAGTTCAGTTGCGATTTCGGCACGTGTCGGCGGGAAGCCGGTATTTTCGATTGCATCCCTGATGAGATTCAGGATTTGTTCTTGGCGGGCGGTAAGTTTAATCATGAGCGTGGCCTTGTCGGACTGATAGCTCGCAAGCTGTTTATATAGACAGTCTGTATTTTTATACAGTATTTCTGTAAAAGCAAGCTGATTTAGTAGAAAAATAGCGAAAATTTTCCTGGATGCAAACCGATAAGGGTTTGAAAGCATTGAGCTTTTCCGAATTTACAGGTATGATTTCGGGTTTTCCTCTTCCCACACTCGTCTTGACGCCGGGGTGGGCGATTTTTTAATCCGTCCAAAAGGAGCTTACATGCGTCATTATGAAATCGTATTTATCGTCCATCCGGATCAGAGCGAGCAGGTGCCCGCAATGATCGAACGCTACAAAGGTATCGTTACCACGCGCGGCGGCAAGGTGCACCGCGTCGAAGACTGGGGTCGTCGTCAGATGGCTTATCTGATCCAGAAACTCGCGAAGGCTCACTATGTCTGCCTCAACATCGAGTGCGACAGCGAGACTCTGGCTGAAATCGAAACCGGCTTCAAGTTCAACGATGCTGTTTTGCGCCACCTCACCGTCAAGATGAAGAAGGCCGAGACCGCACCATCGCCGATGATGAAGGCTGTGCAGAAAGAAGACGCTGCCAAGAGCCATCGTACCGAGGCTCCCGCTGCGTAATTGCGCATTTCCATAATCCAGGAGCGTGAACCAGTTTCAATGCGTTGCAACGATTGCCGAGCGTGAAGTTTTACGTTACACCCCGGCAGGCATACCGATTGTGTCAGCGAAATTGCTGCACAGTTCGCAGCAGGTTGAGGCAGGCGTCGAGAGGTTGGTCGAATTTGAAATTGCTGCGCTGGCCGCAGGTGAAATTTCAGGGCGATTCAACCAGGCTGAATTAGGCGGGACGTTTCGATTCACCGGATTTCTGGCACGCAAAAATCGCAATAGCAGAAGCCTCGTGTTTCACATCACGGATTTCGAATCTTTAAATATTGAGGGACAGATTCAAGCAGAGCGCCCGGGCCACCCTTGAGGTGGTACTCTGTTCCCAACAAATCAGATAGTAGATAGGAGCCAAAAATGGCATTCGGTAAAAAATTCGACAAAAGCAAACTGAAAGAAAAGCGCAAACAACAAAACCCGTTGTTCAAGCGTAAAAAATTCTGCCGTTTCACTGCTGCAAAAGTTGAGCAAGTGGATTACAAGGATGTTGATACGCTCAAGGATTTCGTTCAAGAGAACGGCAAGATCATGCCGGCTCGCCTGACCGGGACCAAAGCGCACTATCAGCGCCAGGTGGATACAGCGATCAAGCGCGCACGCTATCTCGCGTTGCTGCCCTACACCGATCTGCACACCGCGTAATTAACGGCTGAGAAAATAGGAGAAAAACATGCAAGTTATTCTGTTGGAAAAAGTCGTTAATCTCGGCAACCTCGGCGAGGTGGTTCGCGTCAAGGACGGCTTTGCCCGTAACTTTCTGATTCCGCAACGCATGGCACGTCGTGCTACTGCCAATGCAGTTGCCGAATTCGAAACCAAACGTGCCGGCCTCGAAAAAGCCGCTGCTGAAAAATTGTCTGCCGCGCAGGCCCAAGGTGAAAAATTGAATGGACTGACTGTTCAGATTTCGCAAAAAGCCGGCGTCGATGGCCGTCTGTTCGGGTCCGTCACCAATTTCGACATCGCTGAAGCTCTTACCAAACAAGGCTTCCCGGTCGAGAAGGCGCAGATCCGCATGCCGCAAGGTCCGCTCAAGATTGTCGGCGATCACGGCGTCTCCGTTGCGCTGCATACCGATGTGGTTGTAGAAGTCACGATTGCCGTTCTCGGCGAACATGCTTAAGCAACCAGCTTGAACAAAAAAGCCGGGTTTCCGGCTTTTTTTACGTCCACTCATTTTGAACTTGGTCGAATTTGCCTAATTTCTGATCAATCGTCATCGTCAACTGACAGCGAATGCTCCTTCAAAACATGGTTTGTTTCGTCCAAAGAAGTTGCAATGATTCAACTGCGTGAGTAGTAACTGCGAAGTTCATAAAATAAGTTGCCGATTGTATAATTCGAAAAAAAAGATATGGAATATTCCGCCATGGCGAATTCTGTTGCCGCAGGCGAGAAGGTATAATTCGCGCCATGAATAGCCCCGCAGATCCGCAATTAGATTCCCTCCGTGTCCCGCCTCATTCGATCGAAGCGGAGCAGTCCGTACTAGGTGGTTTACTACTGGATAACGCTGCGTGGGACAGAATTGCGGATTTCGTGCATCAGGACGATTTCTATCGTTATGATCATCGGATCATCTTTCAGCACATCGTCAAGCTGATCAATAATTCCAGACCAGCCGACGTCATCACGGTTTTTGAATCGCTGACCAGTACCGGCAAGGCCGAAGAAGTCGGCGGCCTGACCTATCTGAATGCGCTGGCGCAAAATACGCCGTCTGCAGCCAACATCCGTCGCTATGCTGAAATCGTCCGCGATCGCGGCGTGTTGCGCAAACTGATTACCGTATCCGATGAGATTTCAGGGCAGGCATTCAATCCGCAAGGCAAGGAAGTCAAGCAGATGCTGGATGAGGCCGAATCCAAGATCTTTGCGATTGCGGAAGAGGGCGCGCGCGGTGCGCAGGGATTCCAGGAAATCCAGCCGTTGCTGACGCAGGTTGTCGAACGCATCGACGAACTGTACAACCGTGATGGCCAAAACGATATCACAGGCGTACCGACCGGTTTTGTCGACCTGGACCGGATGACGTCCGGTTTGCAGCCGGGCGATCTGATTATTGTGGCTGGTCGCCCATCGATGGGCAAGACTGCGTTCTCGATCAATATCGGTGAAAATGTGGCGATTGAAAGCGGTTTGCCGGTTGCGGTTTTCTCGATGGAAATGGGGGGCACGCAACTCGCGATGCGTATGCTCGGTTCGGTCGGACGGCTCGATCAGCACAGGCTGCGCACTGGACGGCTGGCGGATGAAGACTGGCCGCGTTTGACGCATGCGATCCAGAAAATGAACGATGCGCAGCTCTACATCGATGAAACACCGGCGCTGAACTCAATTGAATTGCGTGCACGCTCCAGACGGTTGTCGCGTCAGTGCGGCAAGCTTGGCCTGATCATCATCGACTATTTGCAGTTGATGTCGGCTAATTCTTCAGGCGAAAACCGTGCGACTGAAATCTCGGAAATTTCGCGTAGCCTGAAAGGCCTGGCGAAAGAACTCAATTGTCCGGTAATCGCATTGTCGCAGCTGAACCGTTCGCTGGAACAGCGCCCGAACAAGCGTCCGGTCATGTCCGATTTGCGCGAATCCGGCGCCATCGAGCAGGATGCCGACGTGATTCTGTTCATTTATCGCGATGAAGTTTATAACCCGGATTCCCCGGATAAAGGCACGGCGGAAATCATTATCGGCAAACAGCGTAACGGACCGATCGGCAGCGTGCGGCTGACTTTCCTCGGCCAGTACACAAAATTCGATAATTACACCGGCGGCGCCGCACTTTACCAGGGTGACTAAGGGTATCGCGATATCCGTCCGGAGACCTTGCATGCGATGTACGGCGCATTGTCGGCGGCGGTGACGAGCAGTGCAACATGTGACGAACTATTCAACGATTTAACCTTGAGAGAGAACGAATATGTTTGGACGATTGATGCCCAGTGAGGGCAAATTCTTTGAACTCTTTAACCAGCATGCCGACTTGTGCGTCAAAGGCGCGAAAGAAATGGTTGCGTTGATGACCAATTTCGATGATCTGGAAAATCGTGTGCACGCGATTGAAAGTATCGAAAAGCAGGCAGACAAAGTCACGCACAATACGCTCGAGATGCTGCATAAAACCTTCATCACGCCGCTCGACCGTGACGACATTCATCAACTGATTACACGGATGGACGATATTCTTGACCTGATGGAAGATGCGGCACAGACGATTTCGCTGTACGACATCAAGGCCATTACGCCCGAAGCCAAGCGCCTGGCTGAATTGTGCCTGGCATGTACCGAAAAAGTAAAGGCGGGCGTCGGACTGCTGCACAACATGGATAATTCGCGTGAGGTTCTGACAGTCTGTGAAGAGATCGATCGGCTCGAATCCGATGCGGATCATGTGATGCGCGCCGCCATGTCCAAACTGTTCCGTGATGAGCCGGACGTGCGCAATCTGATCAAGCTGAAGGCGATTTACGAAATTCTGGAAACCGTGACCGACCGTTGTGAAGACGTCGCCAATATTCTTGAAGGCATTATCGTTGAAAATGCCTGATGTCCGGGCATCTTGAGTCCGTTGACATGAGAGTACCGGTGCAGGCGATAGCATCCATGCCTGGCATCATCGCGGATCTGCATGCTGCCGCAGCACTCTGACCTGAATAAAAAATAACAGAAATCATGCACACTCTCCAAATCAGCATTTACGTTCTCGCTTTTCTGATTGCGCTCGCGTTGATATTCGACTTCATGAACGGCTTCCACGACGCTGCAAACGCGATTGCAACCGTGGTGTCGACCGGCGTGCTGAAGCCGCAAAACGCCGTCGCGATGGCCGCAGTGTTCAACTTCATCGCGGTTTTCGTATTTCAGCTGAAAGTAGCCGCGACAGTGGGCAAAGGCACGATCGATCCGATGGTCGTGGACCACTACGTCGTGTTCGGCGCCTTGATCGGCGCGATTTTCTGGAACATGATTACCTGGTATTACGGCATTCCGTCGTCATCGTCGCATGCGCTGATTGGCGGGCTGGTCGGCGCAGCCGTGGCGAAATCAGGTACCGGCGCATTGATCTCTTCGGGCTTGATCAAAACGATTGTTTTCATCGTACTGTCGCCCTTACTCGGTTTTATTTTCGGCTCGATCATGATGGTGCTGGTATCGTGGATATTCGTGCGCTCGACACCCAGGCGAGTCGATAAATGGTTCCGCCGCATGCAACTGGTGTCGGCATCGATGTACAGCCTGGGCCATGGCGGCAATGATGCACAGAAGACCATGGGCATTATCTGGATGCTGTTGATCGCAGCCGGTTACTCAACGGCTGATGAGCACTTGCCGTGGTGGGTCATCATCAGCTGCTATTGCGCGATCAGTCTCGGCACATTATTCGGCGGCTGGCGCATCGTCAAAACCATGGGACAGAAGATTACGAAACTGAAACCGGTTGGCGGATTCTGTGCCGAAACGGGGGGCGCGATCACATTGTTCCTTGCAACTGCACTCGGCATTCCGGTATCGACCACGCATACGATCACCGGCGCGATCGTGGGTGTCGGCGCCGCTAAAAAAATGTCCGCAGTACGCTGGGGGGTAGCCGGCAATATCGTATGGGCATGGATATTCACGATTCCCGCGTCGGCGTTCATGGCTGCAATCGCCTGGTGGCTCGGGACGCAGATTTTGTAAATCAATTATTGAAAAAAAACCTGCCGATCAGGGCAGGTTTCTGCAACGGCACAAGCATGCAAACCCAGGACGGATACGCTGCTCATTCGCCCTGACTGGCTATAACACCTCACTCGCATGATCCGCCAGGCGCGAACGTTCGCCGCGAGCCAGCGTCACATGTCCGCTGTGTGACCAGCCTTTGAAACGATCCACAACATAGGTAAGGCCGCTGGAACCTTCGGTCAGATATGGCGTATCGATCTGTGCGATATTGCCTAAACAGACAATTTTCGTGCCGGGACCGGCGCGCGTGACCAGAGTCTTGATCTGTTTCGGCGTCAGATTTTGCGCTTCGTCCACAATCAGGAATTTATTGACGAAGGTGCGCCCGCGCATGAAATTCAGAGACTTGATCTTAATGCGTGAACGGATCAGATCCTGGGTTGCGGCACGGCCCCATTCACCGGCGTCCGAATCTGATTTATTGAGCACTTCCAGGTTGTCGTCGAATGCTCCCATCCATGGCGACATTTTTTCTTCTTCGGTGCCGGGCAGAAATCCAATGTCTTCGCCTACCGGAACCGTCACACGCGTGACGATGATTTCATTATAGGTTTTTGTTTCCAGCACTTGCGCCAGGCCCGATGCAAGAGCCAGCAGGGTTTTGCCGGTGCCGGCCTGTCCCAACAACGTGACAAAATCGCATTCCGGGTCCATCAGCAGATTGAGCGCGAAATTCTGCTCACGATTGCGGGCGGTAATGCCCCACACACTGTTTTTTGCATGTCCATAATCGCGCAGCGTTTGTATGACTGCGGTTTTTCCGTTGATCTGCGTGACGTGACCGTAGAATGCCGCTTCGCCGTTCCTAGGTTCCATGAAGACGAACTGGTTGACCAGCATCGACGGCACGAGGGGACCGCTGATCCGGTAAAAGGTATAGCCGGTGCCATGCTTGTTTTCCTGCCACGACTCCATGCCCTTGCCATGCTTGTTCCAGAAATCGTCAGGCAGTTGCATGATGCCGGAATAAAGCAGGTCGGTGTCTTCCAGCACATGGTCATTGAAATACTCTTCAGCCGGCAAGCCCATCGCACGCGCCTTGATGCGCATGTTGATGTCCTTCGACACCAGCACGACTGCGCGCCCGTGGTATTGCTCTTCCAGTGAACGAACCACGCCCAGGATCTGGTTATCCGCTTTCCCGGCCGGCAGTCCTTCCGGCAGCGTGCCGTTCTGCAGCCTGGTCTGGAAGAACAGCCGTCCCTTGGCATCCTTGTTCCCGAGCTTCGATAAAGAAATGCCCTGATCGATCGTTTGGTCGTCGACATCGGCGACCAATGCATCCAGCGATCGCGAAACCTGGCGTGCATTACGCGCAACTTCGGACATGCCTTTTTTGTGGTTGTCCAGTTCTTCCAGCGTCACCATCGGCAGATAGACGTCATGTTCCTCGAACCGAAACAGCGATGTCGGATCGTGCATCAGAACATTGGTATCTAGCACGAACAGCTTGGTCACACCTGCTTTGTCAGCCTTGCGGCTGGTGCTCGATTTGACTCGTGTATCAACCGCTTTAGGCGGCTTGCTCGCGCCGCGTGGTTTATCTTCCGGTACTTTCTCAATGGTTTTGGCACGAGCGGCCGGTGCGGATTCGGTCTTCCTGGGCAATGATTCGACCAGCGTGATCGAAGGTTTGACGGGTTTGCCTTTTTCCGCCTTGGGATATTCAGCTGGCGACAGCAATGCGGCGGGTTTGGTCGGCAATTTTGGCAGGGGCATCAGGACCTCAATCTAAGAATGTGGAAGATGTACGACTTTTGCAACATGAGTGACAGGGCCAAGAGTTAAAAAAAGCGAACGAAGAATTCCACGTGAAAAATGATGAATCGTAAAATGCAAAAAGCCGTTAATGGAAAAGGCTGGCTACCTTTTCTATCAACGGCTTTCTGCAAAGTTTTCTTTTAAGATTCAATGGGTTGAGCGAATTAAGCAACAGCCTTCATAAATTCGAGCACTTCATCAACGTGTCCGGGCACTTTCACTCCACGCCATTCTTTCACCAATTTGCCTGAACCGTCAATGGCAAACGTACACCGGTCCACTCCACGAACTTGCTTGCCATACATATTTTTCATTTTCATTACGTCGAACTGATTGCAAATCGTTTCATCGGGATCGGATATCAACTCGAATGGCATATCGAGTTTTGTCTTGAAACCTTCATGCGAACGGATACTGTCGCGGCTGATACCGAAAATTTCGGTATTGGCTTTTTGAAATTCGGGATATAAATCGCGGAACCGCAGACCTTCAGTGGTGCAACCTGGCGTGTTGTCTTTCGGATAAAAATACAGAACGAGATTTTTCCCCTTGTAATCAGATAATTTGAACATCTGCTCGCCTGTCATTGCGGCGGAAAAATCGGGCACTATTTCATTCAGTGCAAGTGGACTGTCTACCACGGTGGTCTCCTGATCCATTGTCATAATTAATGCGTTTGTCGCGAGATGTAAATTTGTCAAGGTCAATTCGACCGGACGGCGATTCTTCAGTACTGTTGCTCATCTAAAGCCTGAAAATGGGGGCTTCAACTTCGTCGTAATCGCATTGTTTATAGCGCATTCGATGAACACTAAGCCGACTGAACGATTAATTCCCCGGAGCGGCCCGGCAATTCGGCCCAACTGACTGAAAAAGTCGGCAATAAGGTGGTTTTAACTTTTTGATAATGATCGGCCATGGATACCAAATCATAACCTTGAGCCCGCCATCCTTGCAGCAATTGATCAAAGATTGGGGCAAGTTTTTGTCCTTCAAGCTCTGCATGCAGGGTGAATACATGATCGCGCGGCGACTCGGTCAATTTGAGGATCGTTGCTGCGATATTTGAACCGTCAATATGTACGCCGTCAATAGTGCGTCCGAGCAATTCATCCAGCGTAGGCAAAGTGGTCGGCAGCTGAATGCAAGACAAGGTTTTACCAAGTATCTGTAACCGATGCGGTCCTGCCGACGATTCAGCCAGTGCGCCGGCTTCGGTGAGCATTGCCCGGCCATCTGACGCATAGGCCATGCCGAATGCATCCAGCTGCGCAAACGCATGCTCATTCATTTGCCAGCCTGCAGCGCCATGTGTCTGTGGCGGCCGGCCGAAGATATCGGTAAAGCGGTTGAAGGCCTGCTGCATCAGCTTTCTGGTCCAGCCGGCGTCACGATGCCGCACGTTGTCTTGCCAGACGACATGATCCCAAGTGTGAATGCCGCATTCAAAGCCGGCATCCTGCACTGTCCGCATATCGGACGCACAATCTTTTCCGATATCCGGTGCAGGCAACAGCACACCGTACATCAGCGTCTTCAATCCGTAATGTTCGATTACCGAGGTGCGCGACACTTTCTGGAAAAAACCGGGACGGAATGCGCGTCGCAATGCCCAACCGGTATGGTCCGGACCGAGCGAGAACAGGAAGCTTGCGCCGGCCCGGTGCTTTTGCAGCAGCCGCACAAGATTCGGTACGCCCTCGCGCGTACCGCGGTAGGTGTCGACATCGATTTTTAGTGTGAGAAGTGGCACCAATCAGTCCATCAATGCCCTTGCTTCGCCTACCTGACCGCGATACGCATCAAAAATATTGCGCAGCGTATCGGCCATTGCTGTGGTGGGTTTCCAATCCAGTTCTTCACAGGTGTTCGTTATTTTCGGCACGCGGTTTTGCACGTCCTGATACCCTTTGCCGTAATAGGCGGCGGATGTGGTTTCGACCAGTTTTACTTTCTTCGCCGAATCTGCGTATTCCGGATATTCGGCCGCCAGTTTCAGCATCATGCCGGCCAGATCGCGGATCGAATAATTATTGACCGGATTGCCGATATTGTAGATTTTGCCGCTGGCGATGCCATCCTTGTTGTCGATGATTTTCATCAACGCATCGATACCGTCGTCGATATAGGTGAATGCACGTTTTTGCTGTCCGCCATCGACCAGTGAAATGTTTTCGCCGCGCACGATATGGCCGAAAAATTGCGTCACGACGCGCGAGCTGCCTTCTTTCGGCGTGTGAATCGAATCGAGTCCGGCGCCGATCCAGTTGAATGGACGGAACAGCGTGAAATTCAATCCTGCTTCCATGCCATAGCCCCAGATCACGCGGTCCATCAATTGCTTGGCGCACGAATAAATCCAGCGCGGTTTGTTGATCGGTCCGCAAATCAATTCCGATTCTTCCGGATCGAATTCTTCATCGTGACACATGCCGTAGACTTCGGATGTGGATGGAAAGACCAGGTGCTTTTTGTACTTGGCGGCGGAACGCACCATCGGCAGATTAGCTTCGAAGTCGAGCTCGAAAACGCGCAGCGGCTGCTTTACATAGGTCGAGGGCGTCGCGATCGCCACCAGCGGCAGGATAACGTCGCATTTTTTGACATGGTACTCGACCCATTCCTTGTTGATCGTGATATCGCCTTCGAAAAAGTGCATGCGCGATTTATAGGCGTCATTGTCGAGCAGGTCGGTGATGCGGTCGGTCATCATGTCCATGCCGTAGACGTGCCAGTCGGTGGTTTCCAGAATGCGTTTGGACAGGTGATGGCCGATGAAACCATTGACGCCGAGGATGAGGACTTTTTTCATGTTCGCTATCTTTATCGATGTTGTCATTCCGCATGAATCCGGGAATCTCAAACGCTTGAATTCCTTTGTGGCTTGGTGGTTTGAGATCCGTTGCTAGGCGCGGGATGACACTGCCAGGATGTGCTGTAATTTTTCCGGCAGGACAGGTTTTCCATCCGCCAGTAATTCGTGAATCAGTAGCGCACGGCCATCGCCGCACACGCCAAATATGCAATTATCCACTACAGCCAAGCCTTGGGGCAAATTTGGCATTGGCCGGGTTGATAAACGGGCGGAGCCGATCACCGCAGTTTTGCCGGCAATGACCGTCCAGGCACCGGGATAAGGAGGGGCGACGGCACGATGCAGGTTGTAAACCGTTTGTGCCGGTTGCGTCCAATCGATACGGCCGTCTTCCGGTTTGCGGCCGCCGAAATAGCTGCCTTTGGACAAGTCGTTCGGCAGCTTGGGCGCTCGGCCGGCCAGCATTGCCGGCAGCGCACTCCATAGCGTCTGTTCTGCAGCGACAGTCACTTTCCCGAATACTTCATATGCGGTATCGTCCGGCAAAATCGGTACCGAGGTTTGCGCAATGATGGCGCCGGCATCGGGCTTGACGGCCATTTCGTGCAAGGTTGCACCGGTTTCCGTCTCGCCGTGCAGCACTGCCCAGTTGACCGGTACGCGGCCGCGGTACCGGGGCAACAGCGAGCCGTGCATATTGTAGGCGCCGTGCCTGGCGGATGTCAGCAATTCCAGCGGCAGCATATGCCGATAATAAAAACTGAAAATGAAATCGGGCTGCGCAGCCTTTACCTGCGTTAATAGTTCGGGTATTTTCGGATCGGACGGCGTGACGAATGTGATGCCATGCTCCCGGCACACTGCCGCAACCGAATCGAACCAGATGGTTTCCGCCGGATTGTCTTCATGCGTTACAACCAGTGCAACATCGACGCCACGCGCCAGCAGCACCTTGAGGCAACGCACACCCACGTTGTGATAGGCAAAGACGACAGCGCGCATCAGGACGGGCTTCCTACCGATGTACGCGCCGCCTGCCTTCTCTGGTCGGTGGTTTCCTGCAAGACCGCCTGAACGACATAGCGGGGCCGGCCGCGCACCTGCTGATAGATACGCCCGACATATTCGCCCACCAGTCCGATGCCGAACAGGATCACGCCGATCAGAAAGAAGGTAATTGCAAATAACGTGAACACGCCTTCAACCTCGGCACCGATAACGAAGCGCCGGACCAGCAGTACGAAAAAGAGCGCGGCGGACATAAAGGACAGCCCGATGCCCAGCATCGAAAAGAACTGCAGCGGCACCAGCGAAAAGCCGGTCACCAGATCGAAATTCAGGCGCACCAGGCTATAGAAGGAGTATTTCGATTCGCCTGCGGCGCGCTCTTCATGTTCAACGATGATCTCGGTCGGATTGCGCGAAAAGGTATAGGCAAGCGCCGGGATGAACGTATTGACCTCGCTGCATTGATTGATCAGGTTGATTACGTTGCGGCCATATGCACGCAGCATGTTGCCCTGATCGGTCATCTTGATGTGCGTGATTTTTTCGCGCAGGCGATTCATCATTCGCGATGCATAAGTACGCCATGCGGAATCCTGGCGTTCGCGCCGGATCGATCCGACATAGTCGTAACCTTCACGCATTTTGGCAATCAGGTTGCCGATTTCTTCCGGTGGATTCTGCAGGTCGGCGTCGAGAGTAACCACGATCTCGCCGCGCGTTTCTTCGAAGCCGGCGAGAATCGCCATGTGCTGGCCGTAATTACCGTTGAACAGTACGACGCGCGTCACATCCGGGCGATTTCGGAACTGGTCGGCAAGTATCGCGGCAGAGTGATCGCGGCTGCCGTCGTTGACGAACACGATCTCGTAAGCGAGACCGAGCGCATCGAGAGCCGGATAGAGCCGTGCGAACAACTTGGCAAGGCCGGCCTCTTCGTTATAAATGGGAATGACGACGGAGAGTTCTGGTTTCATCAAGTATTGGTTTTCTATTGAAGCACTGATTTTACCGCGTCCACTGCGCGCTCGACATCGTTTTCGGTCATCGCTGTAAACATCGGCAGCGTCACGATGCGTCGTCCGACCCGTTCGGCAATCGGAAACATGCCTTCCTTGAAGCCGCGTTCGCGATACAGTGTAAACAAATGAATCGCCGGATAGTGATAGCCGATTCCGATATTTTTAGCCATCATTTTTTCCATGAAGTCGGCGCGTGTTATTCGTTGCGGCAACACGATCTGGAACATATGCCAGTTGGAATGCTCGAAATCGGCAACCGGCAACTGCGCGCCGGATCGGGCTTCGAACCCGGTACCGAAAGCAGCGAAATAATGCTTTGCCAATGCCCGGCGCTTGGCGGTAATAGCTTCAATCCGGGCAAATTGGCCCAGGCCGATGGTGGCGGCGATGTCGGTCATATTGAATTTGCCGCCCAGCACATCGACGTCGATGCCATCGAAGCCGTTCCGGGTGACGCCTTGGAGACGGTACTTTTCAGCCAGGCGGGTTTCATCTGCGTTGTTCAACACCAGGCAGCCGCCTTCGGAAGTCGTGACGTTCTTGTTGGCCTGGAAGCTGAACGATACCAAATCGCCGAATGTTCCGATGCGCTTGCCTTTCCAGCTCGATCCGATCGCTTGCGCCGCATCCTCGACGATGCGCAGGTTATGTTTCGCGGCCAACGCGTACAACCGATCCATGTCGATCGGCAGACCCGATAAATAAACCGGGATGATCGCTTTCGTCCGGGGTGTAATGGCGGCTTCGACCTGATCCAGATCGATGTTGTGTGTGACCGGATCGATATCGGCAAATACCGGCGTTGCACCGACTTCGATAATCACGTTTGCGGTTGCCACCCAAGAGATCGGCGTCGTGATTACTTCATCGCCGGGGCCGATGCCGGCGACGCGCAGTGCGATTTCCATCGTGCAGGTGCCTGAGTTGAAAGTGCGCACCGGACGGCCGCCGAAATATTCGGACAGCATCGTTTCGAATGCCTGGACCTTCGGCCCGCTGGTGATCCAGCCGGAGCGTAAGACGTCAGCGACGGCGGCAATCGTTGCCTCATCGATGGTAGGTTTGGAAAACGGAAGAAAAGGCTGGGTCATGGGTTCGGGACTAAAAAATGCAGAATTGAATATAAAAGGAGATCCGATTATCAACAAGCCGGTTCATTTTACAAAACGGTGCGTCAACTGCGGGCCAGCAGCGCTACGCCGACAATGATCACGACGATTGCCAGTATCCGCTGTGCCGAAACCGTTTCACCCAGAAAATACCACGCACCGATCGCATTGATAATATAGCCCAGCGATAACATCGGATAGGCGATCGTGACATCCACCCGGGACAAACCTATGATCCAGACCAATACTGATACCACATAACAGGTCAGGCCGCCGAGGATCGGCAATTGTGCCGCCAGCTTCAAGCCGGTGGGTAGCCAGTTTTCAGCCGTTAAATGGATTGCACCGACAGCATTGGTGCCGGCCTTGAGCAACAATTGCGCCAAGGCATTCAAGCAGATGCCGGTAAAGATGAAGCCGAAAGTCGTTGCACTCATGGATTGGCTTTCATTTTTTGAGATCGTTGGTGACGATCACGCGACGCGGATCTTGCCCGATGACGCGCATCGGTACGCCGCGCTTTTGGAAATCCGCATAGATGCCTGGACTAAGAATCGCGATAGCCTTGCTGCCGCTGACTTGACCCGCAGTCCATTTTGCGATGAAGTCGTCACGTTTTGGCAACCATAGTTGAGGTTCTTGTTGCAGCCCGAATTCCATTTCATCCGCATGCTCGACCAGAATCAATGTACGGCGCAGGTAGAACGGCAACGCCTGCTCGTACTGCCCAACCGCATAAATCGGAGTCTGCGGTGTCAGTTCGGCCTGAATCGCGGGGACATGTAAAATGCCCGCTGCATAACGGCCGAGCGGCTCGTGGCCTAACATCAATAGTTGTCCGCCGATGAAGCCGGTTACGGCCAGGATCACGATTGCCGACTCCTTCTGACGCCGCGCGAGCCAGATTGAGACCAGACTGCCTGACAGCCCCACAATCGCTGCCGCGCCAATCCAATACGCATAGGATTGATACAACGGCAGTTCGTAGGCTTTGGCTCCGAGCATTGGAATTCTGGGTACAAAAATCAATCCGACTGCGCTGAAAAGCGCGAGCAATCCCGCTGCGAAGACAACGGCTTTGTAAGATGCTTTTTCAAGGTAGCACGCGATCAATAGCGCCAATGCCGGGAAAATAGGCAGAATATAGGAAGGCAGCTTGGAGCCGGAAATGCTGAAAAAGAAAAAGATGAACACGGACCAGACCAGCAACATTTTTTTCGGCTGAAAACCGCTTGTTGTGTCATGTCGTCCTTCCCATAGACTTTGCGCCAGCACACCGAGCCACGGCACGATGCCGAGCAACAGGATCGGGATGAAGTAATACCATGGTCCCGCACGGTTATGAACATTGCTGGTGAAGCGCTGCAAGTGCTCATGGATAAAGAAAAAATAGGGAAACTCCGGATTTTTCAGCGACACCATGACAAACCATGGCGTCGTGATCAGGAAAAAAATCAGCAATCCGAAGCCTGAATGCAGCCGCTTCCAGATTGCCCAATCGCGCGACAGCAATGTATAAAGCACCAGCACTGCGCCCGGCAGGACAATTCCGACCAGTCCCTTGGATAGCACGGCCAATGCCATTCCGACCCAGCAGACCAGCATCCAGTTGCGTCGTTCGCGCGCACTTGCGTCATTGCGCTGCCCCAGCAACAAGGCGCAAAGCGCCAGCGTCATCATTCCCGACAAACCCATGTCCAATGTATTGACATGCGACAGTGCAGCCCATAAGAAGCTCGATGCCAATACCACTGCTGCGGTGAATCCGACGCGCTCGTTGAAAACTCGCCGTCCGGCATGCGCGACCAATACGATGCCGAGCAAGCCGTTCAGGCCTGTCCACAGCCGCGCCTGCCATTCTCCGAGGCCGAACAGTTCGAAGGTCAATGCATTCATCCAGTTCTGCAGCGGCGGCTTTTCAAAATATTTGATGCCGTTCAAGCGAGGCGTGATCCAGTCGTTGGTGGTGATCATCTCACGCGCCATTTCCGCATAACGGCCTTCATCTGTCGGCACCAAAGTGCGTGCGCCCAATCCATAAAACCAGACGATGCAGAAAGCGAGGAGCAGTCCCCAGACGAGGGCTTTGGATTTGTGCAGATTATTCATAAGGTCTTTACCGGTGTTTCGATAATCAGTGCCAGCGCGACCTTGCGGCCTTCTGCCATCAGGATGTTGTAAGTACGGCAAGCGGCCTGATTGTCCATCGATTCGACTCCGATGCGACGTGCGGTGAGGGCGGTTGTCAATTTCGGATGCACAAAGCGTTGGCGCTGCCCGGTGCCGAGGATCACTACATCCGGTTTGGTTGCCTCGATCAGATCGAAATGCGCAACCGTCAATGCATCGAATGATGCAACCGGCCAAGTCGCGGGAGCGGCTTCAGGCAATACAATCAGGCTATGCTCAAAGCGCACGGCGTTGATTTCAACGCCTGCATCATCGTATGCAGTGATCGTTTGATATTGCTGAGTAGAAGTGGGATGGAGCTTCATAATGTTGGAAATTGCGCCGTTACGCGAGAATTTCGAATAATTACAGGAGAAAGATGCGGCATTGTAGCGTTTTCCGCTTGAAACCGACCGTTATAGATTGATAAAACGGAGCGCTTTCGGCAAAATGGACCTTTTATCGCGGTGCAACATCGTACCGTTATTTTGCATCAAAAACCACAAGGTATAGAACTCGTGCGACCGATTCAGAAATCGAAAAAACTGGCAGACGTTTGTTACGACATCCGCGGCCCCGTTTTGGAAAAAGCCAGGCAGATGGAGGAAGAAGGCCATAAGATCATTAAATTGAATATAGGCAACCTTGCCGTGTTCGGTTTCGACGCGCCTGACGAAATTGTGCAGGACATGATTCGCAACATGTCCAATGCGTCGGGCTACACCGACTCCAAAGGGCTGTTTGCGCCGCGCAAGTCGATCATGCATTACACGCAGGAAAAGAAAATTGCAGGCGTCACGATTGACGATGTATATCTGGGCAATGGCGCGTCGGAATTGATCGTCATGAGCATGAATGCGCTGCTCAATACCGGCGACGAAGTGCTGGTACCTGCTCCCGACTATCCATTGTGGACCGCCGCAGTCAGCCTGTCGGGCGGCAAACCGGTGCATTATGTGTGCGATGAACAGGCCGATTGGTTCCCCGATATTGGCGATATCAAGAAAAAAATCACTTCCAATACCAAGGCCATCGTCGTCATCAATCCGAATAATCCGACCGGCGCGCTGTATCCGGTTGAACTATTGCAGCAAATCGTCGAACTTGCGCGCCAGCATCAATTGATCATATTCGCCGACGAAATTTACGACAAGGTGCTGTATGACGCCGCTACCCATACTTCGCTCGCGTCGTTGGCGGATGATGTGTTGTTTATCACATTCAACGGCTTGTCGAAAAATTATCGTTCTTGCGGTTACCGCGCCGGCTGGATGGTGGTTTCGGGCGAAAAGAAGCACGCAAAGGATTACATCGAAGGCTTGAACATGCTGACTTCGATGCGCCTGTGCGCCAATGCGCCGGGCCAGTATGCGATCCAGACCGCACTTGGCGGATACCAGAGCATCAACGATCTGGTCGGCCCCGGCGGGCGCCTGATGCGGCAGCGCGATCTGGCATACAGGCTGTTGACCGATATTCCCGGCGTCACCTGCGTCAAGCCGAAGTCTGCGTTGTATATGTTTCCCAGGCTCGATCCCGCCATGTATCCAATCGGGGATGACCAGCAATTCGCTTACCAACTGTTGGCCGAGGAGCGGGTGCTGATTGTGCAGGGGACAGGATTCAATTGCCCGACGACCGACCACTTCCGCGTCGTTTTCCTGCCGAATACGGATGACCTGACCGATGCGGTCGGGCGAATTGCGCGTTTCCTCGACGGTTATCGCAGACGGCGCACCACGGCCTGATTCGCATTCCTGCAATTTGATTGTCGTTCCGGTGCAAGCCGGAATCCAGAAGCATTTAATTCTTTTTAATTTATGAAATCCATCAAAGTAGGTCTACTAGGTATCGGCACCGTTGGTTTAGGCACGTTCAACGTACTCAAACGCAACCAGGAAGAAATCAAGCGGCGCGCAGGTCGCGGCATCGAGATTACGATGGTTGCGGATTTGAATACTGTACGCGCCAAGGAGTTGACCGGCGGCACATGTGAGGTCGTCAATGACGCCAACATGGTCATCAACAATCCCGACATCGATATCGTGATCGAACTGATCGGCGGTTACGGTATTGCCAAAGATCTTGTGATGAAAGCGATTGCCAACGGCAAGCACGTTGTTACCGCCAACAAGGCGCTGTTGGCGATGCACGGCACCGAGATTTTCAAGGCTGCGCAGGAAAAAGGCGTGATGGTTGCATTCGAGGCTGCAGTCGCCGGCGGCATTCCGATCATCAAGGCGTTGCGTGAAGGATTGACTGCAAACCGCATTCAATGGATTGCCGGCATCATCAATGGCACCACCAATTTCATCTTGTCCGAAATGCGCGATAAAGGACTCGACTTCGACACCGTGCTCAAAGAGGCGCAGCGCCTGGGCTATGCCGAAGCCGACCCGACATTTGATATCGAAGGCGTCGATGCGGCGCACAAGGCGACCATCATGTCCGCGATTGCGTTCGGCATTCCAGTCCAGTTCGACAAGGCGCATGTGGAAGGCATCACCAAGTTGCAAGCGACCGATATTCGCTACGCGGAACAACTCGGCTACCGCATCAAGTTGCTGGGCATCACCCGGCGTACACCGAAAGGTATCGAGCTGCGCGTGCATCCGACGCTGATTCCCGCCAAGCGCTTGATCGCCAATGTCGAAGGCGCGATGAACGCCGTGCTGGTCCAAGGCGATGCTGTCGGCGCCACGCTTTATTACGGCAAAGGAGCGGGGGCAGAGCCTACCGCATCGGCTGTAATTGCCGACCTGGTCGATATCACGCGCCTGGCGACTGCCGATCCCGAACATCGGGTACCGCATCTCGCATTCCAGCCCAACGCGATGGCTGACACGCCGATTCTGCCGATATCGGAAATCACCACCAGCTATTACCTGCGCATCCGTGTAGCGGACAAGCTGGGCGTATTGGCCGGCGTTACCGGCATCCTGGCCGACTCGACGATTTCAATCGATGCAATGCTTCAAAAAGAGCCGGCAGAAGGCGAAACGCAAACCGACATCATCATGCTGACGCATCAGACGCAAGAGAAAAACGTGGAAGCGGCGATTGCGAAGATCGAGGCGTTGCCTACGGTGGTTGGCAAGGTCACCAGGATTCGATTGGAAGAGCTGAGCTGATTTGAGAGTGTAGTATGGGGGAATAAAGCGGGTTCCCTGGTTGTCGAGTTCAAAGTCCCGGATGCGTTCGTTTCTCCGGGCTACTTCGTTTCCGTCGGTCGCAGGTTGAGGGCGTTGATGAAGCTCCCATATCGATACGGGTGTGGGTGCAGCAAGTGTAGAGTGCGCCATGCATGTCTGCCGATGCTCAATTGATGCGGGCGGTGCACCCTGCCTCCATGACTTATCTGTGTATCACCACCAACAACGCCTTCGCCTCGGTTTTCCCCATATTGCGAATCGCATGGTTCTTATCCGCCTGATAACGCGCTGTTCCACCCATCTTGAGTTTTTTCTTGATTCCATTCACTTCGATTTCCAGCACGCCATGCACCAATGTCAGGTATTCCATCGTGCCCGGATCATGCGAATTCGATACCAGCGCCCCCTCCGGCGCTAGCGTGAGTTCGTACCATTCATACTTTCCGGCCAATTCCATCGGCCCCAGAATCCTTAGTACATAGCCTGCATGATTGCCCGGCAACGTCGGGGTTTCGTGCGGCTCCAGAATGTGGATTGCCTCCACCTCGTCCGATTCAGAGGTGAGTAATTCCTCGATGCCGATGCCCAGCGCATTGGCAAGCCGCCATGCAACCGCAATAGTCGGGTTCGCTTTTTCACGTTCGATCTGCGACAGCATCGATTTCGACACGCCTGCGGCACGCGACAGGTCTTCCAGCGTCAAACCGCGTTTGAGGCGTATTTTCTGCAGGGCGGCACCTACTTCAGGCGGGGAAACGGGGGTTTTCAGCTTTTTCATAAAAGGCGCTTGCAATGTTCAATAATGGACACTAATATCCATTATATTGAAACTTTGTGCAATATAATGGATATTAGTGGATGCAGTGAAAATTACATCCTAACAGATGAATTGCAACATAGATAAAGATTGCCACACAAAACCATCAACCGTCCCAGTCATATTTACGGGGCGCTTGAAAGAAAGACGAGGAATTGCAATGAGTGCAACAAATGTAAAACAAAGCTTTTACGCCGGGCTGGAAAACAATCTGACCGCTCTTCGTGAACAGGGGTTATACAAGTCGGAACGGGTCATCGCGTCGCGTCAGGGTGCGGAAGTGGTTTGTGATGATGGCAGAACACTGATCAACATGTGCGCCAATAATTATCTGGGTTTGTCCGGCGCTGAGTCGACGGTGCGCGCGGCAGTCGATGCGACTGAAAAATATGGCTATGGGCTGTCGTCGGTGCGCTTCATCTGCGGCACGCAGACGGTGCATAAGCAACTGGAACGCGCGCTGTCGGACTTTCTCGGAATGGAGGACGCAATCCTGTACGCGGCTGCGTTTGATGCCAATGGCGGTTTGTTCGAACCTTTGTTCGAGGAGCAGGATGCGATCATTTCCGATGCGTTAAACCATGCATCGATTATCGATGGCATCCGTTTGTCCAAGGCTGCTCGCTATCGCTATCAACATAACGACATGCACGATCTGGAAGCGCAATTGCAGGCGGCTGCCGGCAAGCGTCACAAGGTAATCGTGACCGACGGCGTGTTTTCGATGGATGGCACTATTGCGCAGCTCGACAAAATTTGTGATTTGGCCGATCGCTATGGCGCGCTGGTGATGATCGACGAGAGTCATGCATCCGGCTTCATGGGCGCAACCGGGCGCGGTACGCATGAGCATCATGGCGTGATGAAGCGCATTGACATCATTACCGGCACGCTGGGCAAGGCGCTGGGCGGGGCGATGGGCGGTTTTACGGCGGCACGGCGCGAAGTTATCCAGACGCTGCGCCAGAAATCGCGTCCTTATCTGTTCTCCAACACCCTCGCACCGGCAATTGCCGGCGCCTCGCTTGCCGTATTGCAGCAGTTATCGTCATCGACTGAATTGCGCGATCGGCTGCACGCCAACACTGCACATTTTCGCCGTGCCATCACTGAACTCGGCTTCACCATCAAACCCGGTACTCATCCGGTGGTGCCGGTGATGTTGTTCGATGCACCGGTCGCGCAAAAGTTTGCGCAACGCCTTTATGAACTGGGCGTATTGGTGACCGGCTTCTTTTATCCGGTAGTGCCGATGGGGCAGGCGCGAGTGCGAGTGCAATTGTCAGCCGCACACACCACAGAACAATTGAGCGAGGTACTCGCTGCATTCGGTCAGGCAGGACGCGAACTGGGTCTGTTGAAATTATGAAGCATTGCGGGACAGAATTAAGCGTTGATGAACAGACCCGGATTGATGGAGATACCCGGACGGATACGGGCGCAGCGGTACTTTATCTTTAACAAATTAAGAGAAGGGCAGGAAGATGGAACGAATTCTGGTGATTGGCACCAACGGGCAAATCGGTAGCGAACTGGTTGAAGCGCTGACGGAAAAATATGGTGTCGACAATGTGATCGCGGCGGATATCGGTCCGCACAGCCTGTATGGCGCAGAATGTTACGAGACGCTGGACGTGCTCGACAGCAATCGGGTTGCGCAAATTATCGATGGCTACGGTGTGACGCAAGTATATCAACTGGCAGCGTTGTTGTCGGTGACCGGCGAGCAGGCACCGCTCAAGGCATGGACATTGAACATGAATGGCCTGTTGAATATTCTTGAAATTGCGCGCGAACGCGGACAAGCGGGCAAACCGCTGCGCGTGTTCTGGCCATCGTCGATTGCTGCATTCGGCCCGCACACGCCGACTGTAGATACACCACAGTTGGCGGTGATGGATCCGACCACGATTTACGGCATCAGCAAGCAGGCCGGCGAGCGTTTGTGCGAATACTATTTCAATAAGTTCGATGTCGATGTGCGCAGCATTCGTTATCCAGGCATCATCAGCCACAAGTCGCCCCCGGGCGGCGGCACCACCGATTATGCGATTGCGATTTTTCATGCAGCGCAACGGGGCGAGCGTTACGATTGCTATCTTGGGCCGGAGACGACGCTGCCGATGATTTACATGCCCGACGCGATTCGCGCGACGATCGAACTGATGGAAGCGCCTGCTGATCAGATACGTATACGATCCGCCTACAATGTGGCTGGTTTGAGTTTTAATCCACGAGAATTGGCGCAAGCAATCAAACAGTATTTTCCGCAATTCGAAATAAGCTACCAGCCGGATCAGCGTCAGGCGATTGCCGATACCTGGCCGCATAGTCTCGATGATACCTATGCCCGCGCGGATTGGGGTTGGCACGCAGGCATCGGACTGCAGCAATTAGTCGAGGACATGATGGCTAATATCAAGGCACCGCAGTGCGGGCTGCATCATGCCGCTTAGTGCGGGGCATCGTGAAAAAGCCCATTGGAAATGGCCACCGCAGCCATAATGTCGAGCAAACGCTTGTTAAGCAACCTCTTCCCTCCATGCCGATATCGAAAATCACCGCCAGCTATTATCTGCAATCTGCACATCCGCAGCGGACAAGCTGGCGGGCGTATTAACCAACGTTCCCCGCCTCCTGCCGACTCGACGATTTCAATCGGTAATACTGCAAAAAGAGTCTGCAAACCGACATCATCATACTGACGTATCAGGAGCACGAGAAAATGTGGGGCGCCGATCGCGAAGATCAAAATAATGTCTACGGTGGTTGGCAGGGTCGCCAGAATTCGATCTTTGGCTGTTGTCCACACCAAGTGTAGAACCAAGAATCCCTGGGTTGTACATATCGCTGGTACGCTGGGTTGCGAAGGTGGTGTACAAGGTCGTGCGCTTGGACAAGTAATCATTCACGGCCAAGAGAACTTCAGTGAGTTTGCCGGTTGACGTGCGCCTAAAAAGTTGTAGCGGGACTGAAATGAAGTCTTTTTCTGTGGCCTATATGTAGAGCACCGAAATTACCGCTAAGTCCGAGAACCGTTCGGCGGCCGAACAGCAGACCATTTTGAGTGAACCCACTAGTGTCCGGTGCAATATTGCCCTATAACCCAAAATAACTTGCAGACCTTCATTTAGAACTTCGGTTTCTTTAAAGCCGAAACGTGATGTTTGGAGCAGACTGGGGTCTGCCCCAAGTCTAATTACGGTGGCGATCGGTACAGCGGCAGTAGCCGTGGCTACTGCCGCTGTACCGGGCAGGCAACTTAGAAATTATGTTGAATACCGACGCTTATTGTCTTAATCTCGTCATTCGATACATTTGAATTCGGATCTTCACGGTCATACAAGGCGTACAGCTGTGTGCGCTTGCTCAATTGGTAGCTATAGGCGAGCTCGGCTTTTTTCAAACTACCGTTCGGGTCGGCCTGAACGTTGCGCTGCATGTAATTGCCGATAATGCGATGTGCACCACCCAGCGGAGCACTCGCACCGACCAGCCAAGACTTCACGCTGTCACGCGTCGTTGCGGTGTTGTTGTATTTGTCGAGACCATAGAAACCGTAGGCTTTCAGAATTCCGAAATCATACGAGCCAACGATCTGCGATTTGTTCTTGAAGTCATTGGCAAGATAGCCGCCCCGTTTGGTGTCCCGGCCAAAGCCGATGCCTACGGCAAAAGGACCTTGCTCGTAATTAAAGCCGAGATCCGTTTGTTTGAAATCCATTTCGGTAATAACACCGGTTCCGGTCCCGGTTGGGGTTTCCGGACCTGATTGATAGTAACGTGCACGCATATTGAAGCCGCCGAATGTCGGGCTCATGTAACCGATCGCGTTAGACACCCGATTCCGGGCATTCAACACTTTCGTGCCAATTGCCGGAGCGCCCGTATCATGTATGGCGAAGTCGATATTCCTGGTAACCTGCGAATACAGCGGGGATCCGGTTGGATTGGCGGAATCAAGACGTCCCATGGCGACCGCGCCGAAGTCGCCCGCCAACCCTACGTATGAATTGCGAAACTGATTGGTCGCACTGGCGAAACCGCCAGTATCTGCGCTAATGCCAAATTCCAGACCGAAGAAAGCCTTCAATGTACCACCTAAATCTTCTGTACCTTTAAAGCCGAGCCGGGATGCGTTATCCGTCATCTGGACTGAAGCCGGCTGAACGCCGGATTCAATTCGGTCCATACTGACGTCCAGACGTCCATAGACAGTTACGTTGGTTTGCGCATTAGCTATGCCTGCGAGCGCACCGAGACTTGCCAGTGCGAGTATTGATTTCTTCATTTAATACCCCTTATAGAACGGTTTTATGGCGGCTTGTAAAGGCCGGTTCAAGCTACTGCTGTTATTTTCCTATTGTGTATCAATAGATGAAACAACAGTTCATCAGTGGATACGATGTTATCGCCGCCATTTATTCAAGTCAAAGATTTGTTTCGTTAAGCGTAATTATGTATCGAGTAGTGATACATTTTTGCAACTACTTAACGATTAGCAAAGTTATTGCATGATGGAATTTAATTGTAAAATATGCAATTAAATGCGCGGAATTCATGCTTTTACGGATAGAGATAATTCGAGGTTTTTAAGCGAATAGTCGTAACAACACTTCATTTATAGCCACTCGTGGCTACCGGTTTCAAGGCCGACAAACACAACAAATCTCAAACTTGGCCGTAGCAAACGCTTTTGCATTTCATCCAATTCGCATATCGCCCTGCATTTAGCAGCAGGCAAATTTCAATTGCCGGCCAAGCCGCTATTCAGAGAAATACGCATCCAGAAAAGTGGGCCAGTTATAATGTCGGTTAGTCCGTTGCAACCAATTCAATCAATTCATGCAATATGTCTCCACACGCGGCCATGCTGCGTCTCAATCCTTTTCCGAAATCCTGCTGGGGGGCCTCGCACCCGATGGCGGTTTGTATCTGCCGGCTGAATATCCGCAAGTCAGCGCTGCGGAACTTGATGCCTGGCGCAAATTGTCTTATGCCGATCTCGCACTGGAAATTCTCAAAAAGTTCGCCACCGACATCCCGCAAGCGGATCTGAAGGCTTTGACGCACAAGACCTATACCGCCGAGGTGTATTGCAATGCACGCAGTAGAGAAGCGGCGGCGCAAATTACGCCTTTGTGGGTGCTGGAAGGAAAAAACGGCGCGCAGCTGATATTGCAGGCGCTATCGAACGGTCCAACACTTGCATTCAAGGATATGGCCATGCAATTGCTCGGCAATCTGTTCGAGTACACGCTGGCCAGGCAGGATGCTGAATTGAATATATTCGGCGCGACGTCGGGCGACACCGGCAGTGCCGCGGAATATGCGATGCGCGGCAAGAAAGGCATCCGCGTTTTCATGCTGTCGCCGCACAGGAAGATGAGCGCATTCCAGACCGCGCAAATGTTCAGCCTGCAGGATCCGAACATATTCAATATCGCGATCGAAGGCGTGTTCGACGATTGCCAGGATATGGTGAAGGCGGTGTCGAACGATCTGGAATACAAGAACCGCCAAAAAATCGGCACCGTCAATTCGATCAACTGGGCACGCGTCGTTGCGCAAGTGGTGTACTATTTCCGCGGCTATTTGAGTGCGACCGCCGGCAACGAGCAGAAAGTATCGTTCGCCGTCCCGTCCGGCAACTTCGGCAACATCTGCGCCGGCCACATCGCGCGGATGATGGGACTGCCGATCGATAAGTTGGTGGTCGCCACCAATGAGAACGACGTGCTGGACGAATTTTTCCGTACCGGCGTTTATCGCGTACGTAAATCTGCCGAGACCTATCACACCACCAGCCCCAGCATGGATATCAGCAAGGCATCGAATTTCGAGCGGTTTGTCTATGATTTGCTGGATCGCGACGCGGATCGGGTGCGTGCATTGTTCAGGAAAGTCGACACGCATGGCGGCTTCGATTTATCCGGCAAACCGGGCAGCGACGGGGACGAATTCAGAAAAGTGACGCAGTATGGTTTCGTTTCCGGCAAGTCGATTCATCAGGACCGTCTGGAAACGATCCGTAGCGTTCAGTCGAAATACGGCGTGACCATCGATACACATACTGCGGATGCTGTGAAAGTCGCACGCGAATATTTGACGCCCGGTGTGCCGATGATCGTGCTGGAGACCGCATTGCCGGCGAAGTTCAACGAGACGATTCAGGAAGCGCTCGGACACGATGCGCCGCGGCCGGCCGGCTTCGAGAATATCGAGGCATTGCCGCAGCGATTTGAAGTGATGGCGCCGGATGTTGAACAGGTAAAGAAGTTTATTGCCAGCCATACAGGCTTATAACCTTATTGAATTTCATGAATCAGAGCAAACCCATGCTGAGTGTGCAGCAGGCACTCGATTTCCTTCTCTCGGCCGTTCGGCCAATCAAGGATGGAGAAACCGTTCCCACACTTGAAGCAAACGGCCGCGTCCTTGCCGCCGCACAGGCTTCGCAGCTCAATGTCCCGCCGATGGACAACACGCAGATGGACGGTTATGCCGTCCGTAGCGGTGATTGTGCCGGCGGCGCGGCAAGGTTGAAGATCACGCAACGCATTCCCGCCGGCCAAGTTGGTCAGCCTCTGCAATCCGGCACTGCCGCACGCATCTTCACCGGTGCAATGATTCCTGCGGGAGCGGATGCGGTGGTGATGCAGGAGATGTGCGAGCTCGAAAAAGCGGCGGATGGCGACATCGTCGTCGTTAAACATGCACCAGAGCCCGGCGAATGGATTCGCCGTACCGGTGAGGATATCCGGGCCGGCAGCGTTATCCTGCCGGCGGGCACGCGTTTGCGAGGACAGGAGCTTGGTCTTGCAGCGTCGGTCGGTCTTGCAAGCTTGCCGTTGGTACGCAAGCCGCGCATAGCAGTCTTTTTCACCGGAGACGAGCTCGCAATGCCGGGTGAGCCGTTAAAGCCGGGCGCGATCTACAATTCCAACCGCTTCACGTTGCGCGGCTTGCTGGAAAATCTCGGCTGCGACATCACTGACTATGGCATCGTGCCCGATACGCTGGCGGCGACGCGCGATACCCTGCGTACGGCAGCGCAAGAGCATGACCTGATCATCACATCCGGAGGCGTATCGGTTGGCGAAGAAGACCATATCAGGCCGGCAGTCGAGGCGGAAGGCCGCTTGAACATGTGGCAAATCGCGGTCAAGCCCGGCAAGCCGTTGGCGTTTGGAGAGGTTGATCGTGCCGGCCGGAATGGGGCCGCGTTTTTCCTGGGATTGCCCGGCAATCCGGTCTCCAGCTTCGTTACCTTCCTGCTTTTTGTGCGCCCGTTCATTCTGCGCTTGCAAGGAGTCGGCGATGTAGCGCCACGGATTTACTCGATGCGCGCCGATTTCGAGTGGCCGAAGGCCGACCGGCGCAACGAGTTCCTCCGTGCAAAGATCAATGCTGACGGCGGGCTTGAATTGTTTGCCAATCAAGGTTCCGCAGTGTTGACGTCCACCGTGTGGGGCGACGGGTTGATCGACAATCCGCCGGGCAAAACGATTGCAAAGGGCGATATGGTAAGGTTTATTCCGTTTAGCGAACTGTTATATTAAGTACGTCAGGTCGCCGACCTGCAAAATAAATCGAAATGAATATTCAACTCCGTTTTTTTGCCAGCATTCGCGAAACGCTTGGCGCCTCTCATGAATCCATCGCACTGCCCGAGCATATTCTGACGGTCGGCGATGTCCGTAACTATTTATGTGAACGCGGCGGCGTCTGGGCTGAAGCGCTGGCTGAAGGACGTGCGCTGCGGATGGCGTATAACCAGCAAATGACGGAACCGAAGACACAAATTACCGAAGGTTGCGAAGTCGCTTTTTTCCCTCCTGTGACAGGCGGTTAACGCATAATACTGATATTGAAACCGGGAAACGGAATGAGCTCTCAAACCTTGCTGCTTTATATTGCCGTTGCCTGCATCATCATGGCTGTATCGGCGGTTGGCTTGGGTGCGACTTTTGCGGGCGCATTACCGACTACCATCAAACGGAGCTGACGACAGATGCCTATTCGCGTCCAGACCCAGGATTTTGATCTTACGACCGAGGTTGCCCAGTTGCGCGCCGACGATCCGAAGGTCGGTGCGATCGTGACGTTCATCGGTACCGTGCGCGACATGAACGATGGCACGGGCGTGGCGGAAATGGAACTGGAACATTATTCGGGCATGACCGAAAAGGCGCTGGAGGATATTGTCGTGCAGGCCAAGGCGCGCTGGTCTATTTTCGATGCACTGGTGATTCATCGTGTCGGACCGCTGAAGCCGCTCGATCAGATTGTGCTGGTCGCGGTAACGTCCGCACATCGAGGCGAGGCATTTGCCGCGTGCGAATTCATCATGGATTATTTGAAGACCCAGGCGCCGTTCTGGAAGAAGGAGCAGACACCGAACGGTGCCCGTTGGGTCGATGCACGTGCAACGGACGATAAGGCGCTGGCAAAATGGGGCATAGCGTCCGGCAACAGCGGCGAGCCGGCATGAGCTGGCTGGCAGTCGGATTCGGGGCCGCACTCGGCGCATGGCTGCGCTGGGGATTGAGTGTGTGGATGAACACACTTCATCATCACCTGCCGCTCGGAACACTCATGGCAAATCTCGGCGGCGGTTACCTGATCGGAATCGCAGTCGGAATTTTTCAGGAATATCCGACGCTTCCCATCGAATGGCGCTTGTTCGCCATTACCGGCTTCCTGGGAGGCCTGACAACTTTTTCGACCTTCTCCGCCGAAGCGATGATTCTTTTGCAGCGAGGCGATTTTGCCTGGGCGCTGGGACATTCGGCATTGCATCTGATCGGGTCGATCGCATTTTGCATTGCAGGATTTGCAACGTATCGCATGATTGCCGGTTAGAGCATCTGCTTTATTGATTCAGATTTGTTGCCAATCATTTCCCGCGCCTTCTTCGTCGGCAAGAACTTTCAGCATGAACTCCGATTCCGTCGACTGACGCAAATAGAGTCGTATTCACTCCGCTGACGAATCTTTTCTTGAAAAAGGGTTAATGACCCCAATTTTCAATTCAGATAGATTTTCTTTGGAGCAGTTCATGCGACTCGATAAACTCACCACCAAGTTACAGGAAGCCCTTGCCGATGCGCAAAGCCAGGCAGTGGGCAACGATAACCAATACATTGAACCGGTGCACCTGCTGCTCGCCTTGCTGAATCAGGACGACAGCAGCGCCCGTTCACTGCTGCAGCGCGCGGGCGTCAATATCGGCGGACTGACCAACGCATTGAAAAGTGCGCTCGAGCGCCTGCCGAAAGTGACCGGCACCGGCGGCGAAGTGCAGATCGGCCGTGATTTGCTGTCCCTGCTGAACCTGGCCGACAAGGAAGCCCAGAAGCGAGGCGATCAATTCATCGCAAGCGAAATGGTATTGCTGGCATTGGCTGACGATAAATCCGAGGCCGGCAAACTGGCGCGTGAAAATGGGTTGACGCGCAAGGCGCTGGAAGCAGCGATTGAAGCAGTACGCGGCGGCAGCAATGTCAATTCGCAAGAAGCGGAAGGACAGCGCGAAGCACTGAAAAAATACACGCTGGATCTGACCGAGCGTGCGCGCCTTGGCAAGCTCGATCCTGTCATCGGCCGCGATGATGAAATCCGCCGTGCGATCCAGGTGTTGCAGCGACGCACCAAGAATAATCCGGTTCTGATCGGTGAACCGGGCGTCGGAAAAACCGCGATTGTCGAAGGGCTGGCGCAACGGATCGTCAATGGCGAAGTGCCGGACAGCCTGAAATCCAAACGCGTGCTGTCGCTCGATATGGCGGCGCTGCTGGCCGGCGCGAAATATCGCGGCGAATTCGAGGAACGCCTCAAGGCCGTATTGAAAGAGCTTGCACAGGATGAGGGCCAGAGCATCGTCTTCATCGACGAAATGCATACGATGGTCGGCGCCGGCAAGGCCGAAGGCGCGATGGATGCCGGCAACATGCTGAAGCCGGCGCTGGCGCGCGGCGAGCTGCATTGCGTCGGCGCCACCACGCTCAATGAATACCGCAAGTACATCGAAAAGGATGCGGCGCTGGAGCGGCGCTTCCAGAAGATCATGGTCGATGAGCCGAGCGTGGAAGCGACCATCGCGATTTTGCGCGGCTTGCAGGAAAAATACGAGGTCCATCATGGCGTCGACATCACCGACCCGGCGATCGTCGCGGCTGCCGAATTGTCGCATCGCTATATCACCGACCGTTTCCTGCCGGACAAGGCGATCGATTTGATCGATGAAGCGGCATCCAAGATCAAGATCGAAATCGACTCGAAACCGGAGGTGATGGATAAACTCGACCGGCGTCTGATCCAGTTGAAAATCGAACGTGAAGCGATCAAGAAAGAAAAAGATGAAGCGTCTCAAAAACGCCTGGGCCTGATCGAGGAAGAAATCCACCGGCTGGAACGCGAATACGCCGACCTGGAAGAAATCTGGAAGGCCGAAAAGGCCGCAGTGCAAGGCAGTCAGCACATCAAGGAAGCAATCGAAAAAGTTCGTTTGCAAATGGAAGAGGCCAGACGCAAGGGCGACTGGCAAAAAATGTCGGAACTGCAGTACGGTAAGCTGCCTGAACTCGAGACGCAGTTGAAGCAGGCTGACACAGGGGAAAAGAAAGCCGGCAAACCTCAACTTGTCCGAACCCAGGTCGGCGCTGAAGAAATCGCCGAAGTAGTGTCGCGTGCGACCGGTATTCCCGTTTCCAAAATGATGCAGGGCGAGCGCGACAAGCTGGTGCACATGGAAGAGGAGTTGCACAAGCGGGTGATTGGACAGCATGAAGCGATTGTCGCCGTGTCGGATGCGATCCGACGCTCACGCGCCGGATTGGGCGATCCGAATCGTCCATACGGTTCGTTCATGTTCCTGGGGCCGACCGGGGTCGGCAAAACCGAACTGTGCAAGGCGCTGGCATCGTTCCTGTTCGATACCGAAGAATCGATGATCCGCATCGACATGAGCGAATTCATGGAAAGGCATTCGGTTGCGCGCCTGATCGGCGCGCCGCCGGGTTACGTCGGCTACGAGGAAGGCGGTTATCTGACCGAAGCGGTGCGGCGCAAGCCCTACAGCGTGATTCTGCTCGATGAAATCGAAAAAGCGCATCAGGATGTTTTCAATGTGCTGCTGCAGGTGCTCGATGATGGCCGCATGACCGATGGTCAGGGGCGCACGGTGGACTTCAAAAACACCGTGATCGTGATGACTTCCAATTTGGGTTCGCACAAGATCCAGTCGATGGAAGGCAGCGATCCCGGGCTGGTGAAGCTGGCTGTGATGGCTGAAGTGCGCTCGCATTTCCGACCTGAGTTCATCAACCGGATCGATGAGATCGTGGTGTTCCATGCCCTCGATGAGAAAAACATCGGCGCCATCGCAAGGATCCAGCTGAAAGTGCTGGAACAGCGTCTGGCGCGAATGGATATGCGCCTGAATATATCGGAAGAGGCATTGCAAAAATTGGCGGAAGCAGGTTTCGATCCGGTTTATGGTGCGCGTCCGCTGAAGCGTGCAATCCAGCAGCAAATCGAAAACCCGCTGTCGAAGGCGATACTGGAAGGCCGGTTCGGTCCGAAGGACGTTATAGCGGTCGATGTGCGCAATGGGGGACTGGTTTTTGAAAAAGAGACCGGCTCGGGCATACCTTAAGGCAGTTCTTTTCAACAGCGCGGACCATGACAAATGCACTCGGCAGCGAGCGCCATGCTGACCGGTGCGGGCGGATGCGACACGCTGGATAGCCATTTCAGGCAGGAATAGCGGGAAAACGATAAAAATTGTCTCTTTATCCTGGAACAGACCAAGCGTTTTTGCTTACACTTGTTCTGTTGCATATAAAGAGGAAAGTCATGACCGCCGTTACCGCTACAACCACTTCATTTCGTCAGGATGCACAGGTGATCGGCCTGATTGGCGTCGCCCATGGCGTATCGCATTTCTTTCATCTGATCCTTGCATCGCTATTCCCGTGGCTGAAGGATGCGTTTAATCTGTCTTATGCGGAATTAGGCTTGCTGATGACGATGTTCTTCATCGTATCGGGCATCGGTCAGGCGCTGGCCGGTTTTGTGGTCGACCGGATCGGCGCGCGCGCAGTGCTGTTCTTCGGCTTGTGCTGCCTGGCTGCGTCGGCGCTGGTGCTGTCGGCGGCACCGCACTATGCGATGCTGCTGGCAGGCTCGATGCTGGCAGGCTTGGGTAATTGCGTATTTCATCCATCGGACTACACACTGTTGAACAAGCGGGTTTCCACGCCGCGTCTTGGACATGCATTTTCGGTACATGGAATTTCCGGCAATCTCGGCTGGGCGGCGGCCCCCGTATTTCTGACCACGATCGCGGGCTTGTCGACCTGGCGTACCGCATTGCTGGCAGCAGCATTCATTCCGATTGCAGTACTGTTGCTGTTGTTGGTGCATCGCGATCTGCTGCGTACCGATGAAGTGCGCGCCGCAGTGGCTGTTCCAAAAAAGGAAGCGGCAATGAGCGGCAGCATGCTTGACTTCATGCGCGTGCCAGCAGTCTGGATGTGCTTCGCTTTCTTTTTCATTACGGCGCTGGCGCTGGGCGGCATCCAGAGTTTTTCATCCGCGGGCTTGCGCGGACTGTATGGCATGTCGCTGGCGTTGGCCACTACCGGCTATACGGCTTATATGCTGGCGTCTGCCGTCGGCATGGTGTGGGGCGGCTTCCTTGCATCAAGAACCACGCGTCACGACCGCACCATTGGATTGGCCTTCACTGCGGCTGGATTGATGGCGCTGATGCTTGCTGCCGGTATCGTGCCGTCATGGGCAGCCGTTGCGCTGATGGCGGCGATCGGTTTCGGATCGGGTGTCGCGGGACCTTCGCGCGATTTGCTGATTCGGGCGGCCGCGCCGAAAAATGCGACCGGCCGCGTGTACGGTGTCGTCTATTCCGGTCTGGACGTCGGCCTGGCGATTGCGCCATTATTATTTGGCGCATTCATGGATGCAAGTCATCCGTCATGGGTCTTCATCTGTATCGGCGTGTTTCAGATGACGGCGATTCTGACAGCCGTCGGTGTAGGAACCAACACCGCAAGAAAAGCGGCGAAAGTGCAAACGGCATAGGAAAAAATTCGCACCTTACGGATCAGGCCGGAATTCCAAGAGCCCGGATTTTTATTGACTGTCGGCTCGCTTGCAAGCAGCATGGCTTATTTGATATGGCCTACGGAGAAAGAAATGACTTTTGCGACCTGCGATATTTGCGATGCTCATGAAGATAAACTTGCAAGCGGCGTGCTCGCAGTGCTGCAGCCGGTATTTAAATCGTTCGGCAAACGATCGGCGTTCTCCGGGCCGGCTACGACGCTGAAAGTGTTCGAAGATAACGTATTGGTACGTTCAGCGCTCGAAACGCCGGGCAACGGTCATGTTCTCGTCGTGGATGGCGGAGGCAGTCTGCGTTGTGCATTAGTCGGCGGCATTCTCGGCAAGCTTGCCGAAAAAAACGGCTGGGCCGGAATTGTGGTCCATGGCTGCATTCGCGATTCGGAAGAAATCAACGCCTGCGACATCGGCGTGCGTGCATTGGCGATCCACCCTCAGAGAAGTGTCAGAAAGGGAGCAGGAGAGCGCGATATCCGTATATCGATCGCCGGTCTTGCCGTCGATCCGGGCAACTGGATCTATGCCGATGCGGATGGCGTGCTGGTCGCGCGCGATAAACTCGTTTGATCAGGGAACGGGTTTACGGACGATTCCGTCCACCGACAATACCTTTTCGTTATTCCGCACGCTGTATCTGATGACTGATGTGTCGTTCACCGTCCCGTACGAAACGCCGTTTATTGTCAACACTCCGTTTTTTGCCTGAACCATATCGCCATTGACGCTGACCCGGCCGTTCTTGCCGGTAAAGGCGGCTGCGCTGCTATGGCTTGAAGAGGGCGTCGAATTCGAGTTTGAATCGGCAACGGCCGAGCCGATGGAAAAATCGCAGGCGGCAACAAAACCTGCCAGCGACAAGAGCAGCGAGATTAAAAGGCGTTGTTTGTTCATGTTTTCCTCGGGAATAAGAAATCATGTCCTGCTTTCATTGAGTAAGACGTTGATCCGCCATTTTTCGTTCCATATCCAAATGCCGGCTAGTGTCGATGCGGATGATCCTGGTGTCCATGCCGATGATGAATATCAGGAAAATGCGGATGTTCATGCACTTGCGTTTCATGCTGATGCGGATGGATATGCGGTTCTTCGCCATTCCATGGAAAATCATGAATATGCTGATGATGCGCATCATGGGAATGAGTATGCCCGTGCGATAAGCGGCTATGCCTGTGTTTATGCATATGATTTTCGGTCAGATGCAGCCAGATGCCCGCACCCATCAATACCGCTGCGAGCCAGAATATCACGTCCGGCGTATCTCCCGGCATCAGCATCGAAATCGCCGCTCCGGCGAACGGGGCCGCGGAAAAATATGCGCCGGTCCTGGCCGTGCCGAGATGCCGCAATGCCAGCACAAACAACACCAGGCTTACGCCGTAGCCGCAGAAACCGACAAGACCGGCAGCCGCAGCGCTGCTCAATGCCGGCAATGGCATGCCCAGCCACCATGCGATCGAAAAATTGAAGATGCCCGCCACCAGGCCTTTGACGGCGGCAATTTGCACCGCATCGCTGGTCGATACTTTGCGTGTCAGATTATTGTCGATTGCCCAGCACAGACATGCGCCGACAATGCAGATTGCACCCCATGGTATTGCCGCTGCTGATCCGGCTTGCGTACGCTGCTCCCAGGAAAGCAATACTCCTGCAAGCACAATCAGCGTCATGCCGATAAAGATGCGCCGGTCGAACTGTTCGCGAAATACAAACCATGCGAGCAGGGCGGTCAACACGCTTTCCATATTCAGCAGCAGCGAAGCCGTCGATGCCGGCGTACGGCTGAGCCCGGTCATCAACAATATCGGACCGGCAATCCCGCCCGCCAATACAGCCCCGGCCAGCCACGGTAAATCCGGAATCGCCAGTCTTGCATCGCCTGCGGTCGAACGACGCGTCCACCGGCGCAGAAGCAGCCATGCACCCAGGCCGATACCGCTGCCCAGGTATAACAAGCCGGCCAACACGAGCGGCGTGGTTTGCCCAACCAATAGTTTGGCAAACGGCGTGCTGGCGCCGAATAATAATGCCGCAAGCAATGCACAGACGATACCTTTATCGATTGGCACGACAGACACCTCTTTCCATTTTTTAATTCGCCGCCGCAGCTTACATTACCTGCGGCTGTACGGCCTACCTATGCGTCGAGACTGACGGAAATATTCACACCATGCTTGCCGAAGATAGATTGCGCACGGTTTTATGTATATCCAGTTGCACCCGTCGGTTGGATAAGCAGTCGCCGCAAAAATGACAAATCAACGTATTTTTCACGATTCGAAAATGCCATTTCGTATTATGGAAGGGCGCAGTGCGCAGCACCATCAAATCATTTCATTTTAAGGAATTTTATTTCGCATCGCGAAAAACTATCCATAAGTGTATGATATTTAATGGTTTAAATTTAGTTATATGTCTTATATAAGACATTGTTGCTTCGCAAAAAAGCGCATATTATTCAGTCATCGGTTTTCATTTTATTTCTTACTATCGTTTTATCACAGGAGAATAACCATGGCATCTCGCGAACAGCAAATCCAAGCATTGGCCGAAGATTGGGCCGAGAACCCTCGCTGGAAAGGAATCAAGCGCAACTACACCGCGGAAGACGTGGTCCGTTTGCGCGGTTCGGTACAAATCGAGCATACGCTCGCCAAGCGCGGCGCCGAGAAACTATGGAATCTGGTCAATAACGAGCCGTTCGTCAATGCACTGGGCGCACTTACCGGCAATCAGGCAATGCAGCAAGTCAAAGCCGGCTTGAAAGCGATTTATCTGTCCGGCTGGCAAGTCGCGGGCGATGCCAACATGGCTGGCGAAATGTATCCGGACCAATCGCTGTACCCGGCGAATTCAGTGCCGACCGTGGTCAAGCGCATCAACAACACATTCCAGCGCGCCGACCAGATCCAGTGGTCGGAAGGCAAGAACGATATCGACTTCTTCGCACCGATCGTGGCTGACGCGGAAGCCGGTTTCGGCGGCGTATTGAATGCCTACGAACTGATGAAAGCGATGATAGAAGCAGGCGCCGCGGGCGTACACTTCGAAGACCAGTTGGCTTCGGTGAAAAAGTGCGGCCATATGGGCGGCAAAGTGCTGGTTCCGACCCGTGAGGCTGTCGAAAAGCTCAATGCAGCGCGTCTGGCTGCCGATGTCAGCGGCACCACGACTCTGGTGATTGCGCGTACCGATGCCGAAGCCGCCGATTTGCTGACGTCCGATGTGGACGACATCGACAAGCCATTCTGCACGGGTGAGCGCACGGTTGAAGGTTTTTACAAGACTCGTCCCGGCATCGAGCAGGCGATCGCGCGCGCGCTGGCATATTCCGATTATGCGGACCTCGTATGGTGCGAAACCGGCAAGCCGGATCTGGTCTTTGCCAAGAAATTTGCAGAGGCAATCCATGCCAGGTTTCCGGGCAAGATGCTGGCCTATAACTGCTCGCCATCGTTCAACTGGAAGAAAAACCTCGACGATGCAACCATCGCAAAATTTCAAAAAGAATTGGGTGCGATGGGTTATAAGTTCCAGTTCATCACGCTGGCTGGTTTTCACGCGTTGAACTACTCGATGTTCAATCTGGCTCACGGCTATGCACGTAACCAGATGTCCGCATTTGTTGAATTGCAGGAAGCCGAATTCGCCGCTGCCGATAAAGGTTTCACTGCCGTCAAGCATCAGCGCGAAGTCGGTACCGGTTACTTCGATGCCGTAACCCAGGCAATTCAGCAGGGCGTATCGTCAACCACCGCATTGCATGGTTCGACCGAAGATGAACAATTTTTTGACAAGAAGGTTGCCTGATTTTATTCCGCTGCTGATTTACAGCATCGTCCAAGGGTTGGAGGAGATGCTTTCCCCTGAAGAAGAAGAGAAAAGCCGCACCTCACAAGGGTGCGGCTTTTTATTGCGTCGCACGGATTGCCTGGGCTTTCCGGGCAAATAATGCCGACAATGAACAGGAATAACGCTGCATAATGCGACGGCTTGTTAAAATGAAGCCTTCTTCCATTTTTTACCACGATAGAATTCCCTATGCTGAGTTATCGCCATGCCTTTCATGCGGGCAATCACGCGGACGTGCTCAAGCATGTTGTGACCATCCAGTTGCTGCATTACCTGGGCCAGAAAGACACGCCCTACATGTACATCGACACCCATGCCGGAGCGGGTGTATATGCGCTCGATGGCGGTTATGCAGCTAAAAATGCCGAGTATGAAACCGGCATCAGCCGGCTATGGGACCGAAAGGATTTGCCTGCGCCGCTGGCAGAATACGTGCAACTGATCAAGTCGCTGAATCCGAGCGGCAAAATGCGCTATTACCCCGGTTCGCCTTATTGCGCCGACAAGACCATGCGTGAACAGGATCGTTTGCGGCTGTTCGAGCTGCACCCGAGCGACAGCAAGATATTGGAAGATAACTTTCGCAAGCTCGAAGCGCATGCGGCGGCTCAGGGGCAACGGCCGACTATCCGTGGCAAGCGTGTAATGATCCAGAAAGGCGACGGCTTTGCCGGCTTGAAAGCAATGCTGCCGCCGCCATCGCGCCGTGGGCTGATCCTGATCGATCCGCCTTACGAAGACAAGGACGATTACCGGCGTGTGAGAATTACCCTGCAAGATGCGTTGACGCGTTTTGCAACCGGTACTTATGCGGTTTGGTATCCGGTACTGCATCGGCTGGAATCGCGCCAGTTGCCCGACAAGCTCAAGCGGCTGACCGCCAATGGCTGGCTTGACGTCACGCTGTCGGTCAGTACGCCTTCGCCCGATGGTTTTGGCCTGCACAGCAGCGGCATGTTCGTGATCAATCCGCCGTGGACGCTGGAACCGATGTTGCGTGAGCTGATGCCATACCTGGCGAAGACGCTGGGAAGCGATGCGGGCGCAGGATTCACGCTGGAATCCGGTCAGACCACCGCACCCTATACCGGGACGCGGCGCGTTTGAGGTATTTTGCAACCGTGTTGTGACGTGCATCATGTCCGATACAATAATTTGCCGGCATGATTTCAACAGCAGGTTCTTATCCGTGGTGACCGGCGCACTGTCTGTATATTTCATAACGGAAATCTTTTCATCAAAGACATTTCTCCAAAGAGCGGTTTCATTGAATTTAACGGCGGCGCAGGCGTACATGCACGCTGCAACAGGCCATGATGAATAAGGCATTTGTCAAAGAAACGGACGACGACGATGATCTGGACGGCGCGATGCCGCAGATGCCGGCCGGCGCAAAAAATTACATCACGCCGACAGGCTATCAGCGCATCAAGGAGGAGTTGCTGCAGCTGATCGATGTGGAGCGGCCCGAAGTGGTGCGCATTGTCCACTGGGCCGCATCGAATGGAGATCGTTCCGAAAACGGCGACTACATTTACGGTAAGCGCCGCTTGCGCGAAATTGATCGTCGCATCCGGTTTCTAACCAAGCGTCTTGATATTGCCGAAGTGGTCGATCCAAGCGTACATCACGGCAGCGACCAGATATTTTTCGGCGCAACGGTGACTTACGAGAATCATGCGGGCGAACAGCATACGGTGACCATCGTCGGCATAGATGAAATCGATCCGCTGCACGGCAAGATCAGCTGGGTTTCGCCGGTTGCGAGGGCATTGACCAAAGCGCGGGAAGGCGACCTGGTTACACTGAACACCCCGGCAGGCATGGAAGAACTCGATATCCTCGAAGTGCATTATCCGGCTCAGTAGCCGGTCATTCTCTGTTCCGCCGAAGCCGCCGGTTTTTGCAATTTGCATCGGCCGCATCAATCCGAATATATTATCCGGTCTTAAATATCGTTATTATTGCGATGCAGGATTTGTTTTGCTGAAACACAACGAAAATTTATCGCACCCATGTCCATTGTCTATTCCCGGTTGAATCATCCGTTGCGCGTGCCTTTGGCGGCCGAGGTGCATTCGCGCCCCTTTCTGCGGCTCGATGCGCCTGAGAGCCTGACCCATCTGGCTGTATATTCTCGTGAAAATACCAATGCCCATAGCGATGATTCGGCCAGTCGGCATCAATTTCTTTCAGCCTTGTGTACCCATTTCGGCGTGGCTGCACCTGGTCCTGAAGCAAAGTATTTCTTCCATGACTTCGGTCGGTTTCGGCTGAAATGGGAATGCCATACGGAATTCGCGACCTATACGTTTGCCGAGCGGCATGAAACAAGTCTGCCTGTCGGCAATGCGTTTCAACGAGCCCCGCTGTTCCATGTGCCGCAAGAGTGGCTGCTCGGTTTGCAGGGCAAGGTCATGGTGGCGGCGCATGTGGTGCTCGATAAGGCGACCTCTTCAATCGATGCATCTGCACCGGACATGCGCCGCGTATTCGAGGGGAGTACGCTGGTCGGCAGCCAGGTATTGCAGGATGCCGAAATCTGTACCGATTTTTTGATTCATGCGGATGGATTCAGCCGTTTCATCGTGCGCGATCTGGGATTGCGCGATCAGCAATCGGGACGGCTGGTCCAGCGTCTGCTGGAGATCGAGACTTACCGGATGATGGCGCTGCTCGGTTTGCCGCATGCGCAGCAGGCAACGCCTATTCTGAATGCGATCGAGGGCGAATTGGCGGCACTGACGGCGGCCATGGTGGACATGGACGAAGCGCTTTCGACATCGGCATCAGCCATGCACCTGCGCGATGCGGATGAAGAACAGGCTCTGCTGCGTCATATCACCGGGCTGGCAGCGCGTATCGAAAGACTTTCGCTCGACAACAATTATCGTTTTTCCGCATCGCAGGCGTATTTCCGGCTGGTGCATGCACGCATTGAAGAACTGCGCGAGACCCGGATCGAGGGCATACCGACCATCGGCGAATTCATGGAACGCCGCTTGGCGCCGGCGATGAATACCTGCGCAGCAATTGCCCGGCGGCAGGAAGCGCTGGCCGAACGCATTGCCAACACCAACGATCTGTTGCGCACCAGGGTCGGTCTCGTGCAGGAGCAGCAAAACCGTAAAATCCTGCAGTCGATGAATACACGGGCAGCGCAGCAACTGCGCCTGCAGCAAGCGGTGGAGGGGCTATCGGTAGTGGCGATTTCCTACTATCTGGCCGGATTGTTCAATTACGCCGGCAAGGCGGCCAAAGCCGCAGGCTGGCCAGTCAATCCCGATATTGCGACCGGCATTCTGATTCCGTTGATTGCGGTTGCCGTATGGCTGGGATTGCGCAGGCTGCACAAAAGCATGCACACAGAGTGACAGTAGTGTCGCAGCAGGGTCTTTAACGCACAGCTTAGCTGCGTTCGCGCAGAATGCGCGCGACGTTCGGTATGCGCCTGACATTGCGCATCAGGCGCGCCAGATGGATGCGATCTTCAATCTGCACCGTAAAGCGCAATTGTTTCATTACATGGTCTTCGTCATCGTCCATGCCTACATACATGATGTTGGCATCGGATTCTCCGATTTCGGCGGCAACGCGAGCCAGCACGCCTTTCTCGTTATGGACCAGCACCTTGATGCGGCAATCGAAGCGGCGATTCAGTTCTGTGCCCCAGGTGACTTCGATCCAGCGGTCCGGCTCTTTCGCGCGCTGGCGTTTTGCGATATAGCAGTCGGTCGCATGCACCATCAATCCCTGATCGCGCTTCAGATGTCCGATCATTCTATCGCCCGGAATAGGCAGACAGCATGGCGCCAGCTGCACTGCAACCCCCTCATTGCCGTAGATGATGACCGGTTCCAGTCTGTTGGACAATATTTCGCTTGCTCCATCGGTCAACGGCACGAACGCCTGGTCGTTTTCGACCAGGCCGGAAATATGCCGCGCTACCAGTGTCGCCATTCGCTTGCCTACTCCGATATCGGCGTACAGTTCCTCGAGCGATTTTGCGCTCGATTCATTCAGCAGCCTTTCTGCGAGAGGCGCGGGTATGCTGGGGTCGAGATTCAATGCGATCAGCGCCTGCGTCAGCAGATGTTGCCCCAGTTCGATCGATTCGGGCAGATTGATGGTCCGCAAATGATGCCGGATCGCAGAACGCGCTTTGCCGGTGCGGACAAACGCGAGCCACGTCGGACTCGGTCGTGACGTCGGTGAAATAACGATTTCCACAATGTCGCCATTGCGCAATTCGGTACGCAGCGGCGCGTGTTCATGATTGATTTTGGCGGCAATCGCCTGGTCGCCGATATCGGTGTGAATCGTGTAGGCAAAGTCGAGCGCGGTAGCGCCGCGCGGCAATGCGATGATTGTCGATTTTGGCGTAAACACGTAGACCGAGTCGGGGAACAGATCGACTTTGACATGCTCCAGGAATTCCGCCGAATCGCCGGTTTGCTTCTGAATATCGAGCAGCGATTGCAGCCACGCATGAGTGCGCTGCTGCAAATCGGTCAGCGTGCCTTCCTCATTCTTGTAAAGCCAGTGCGCTGCGACGCCGGATTCGGCAACGCGGTGCATGTCCTGCGTACGGACCTGGAATTCGACCGGCGTGCCGTAAGGGCCGATCAGCGTGGTATGCAGAGACTGGTAGCCATTGAGCTTCGGAATTGCAATGTAATCCTTGAACTTGCCCGGCATTGGCTTGTACAGCGCATGCAGCGTGCCTAATGCGACATAGCAATTGGCAAAGCTGTCGACGACGATGCGAAAGCCGTACACATCCAGCACCTGCGAAAACGACAATTGCTTGTTGCGCATCTTGCGATATATGCCAAACAGCGTTTTTTCACGGCCGTAGACCTGCGCCTGAATTCCTGTCGCAGCCAGCGTGTTCTTGACGGATTCGAGAATCTTGCTGACCACTTCGCGCCGGTTGCCGCGCGCGGCCTTGACGGCCTTGGCCAGCGTCTTGTAGCGAACCGGATAGATGTGCGAAAACGCGAGGTCCTGCAACTCGCGGTAGATGTTATTCAACCCCAGACGGTGCGCAATCGGCACATAAACTTCCATCGTCTCGCGCGCGATGCGGCGCTTCTTGTCGGCTGCCATTACGCCGAGTGTGCGCATGTTGTGCAGGCGATCGGCCAGCTTGACCAGAATTACCCGCACATCGCGCGCCATCGCCAGCAGCATCTTGCGGAAGTTTTCAGCCTGCACTTCGACCTGGCTCTGGAATTCGATTTTTTCCAGCTTGGACAAGCCGTCGACCAAGGCCGCGACCGGTGCGCCGAAACGCTCGATCAGTTCGTCTTTCTTGACGTCCTGATCTTCCATCACGTCATGCAGCAGCGCGGCCATGATGGCTTGCGCATCGAGTTTCCAGTCCGCGCAGATTTCAGCGACGGCAATCGGATGCGAAATATACGGCTCGCCTGACTTGCGCATCTGACCCAGATGTTTTTCGTCTGAAAAGCGATAGGCTTCCTTGACCTTCTTCAGTTCCGAAGGTGTCAGGTAATCGGCAAGTTTGGCGGTCAGCTGCGTGACTGATGCGACGCCTGCGCCAGGCGGCGCCGTGTCAGTTGCTGTTGATTTTTTATCTTTGGACGAGCGGTCGGATGCCGCTCGTTTATTGGGAGCTGCTGATAACGTTGAATCTGCAGGCGTCAGGTTCATACTGGATAAGTATCAGCCGCATGGCGGTCATGTTGATTAGTGCTAACTGGGGACTTTTTTCAGCATCTCAATCCCGACCTTGCCGGCAGCGATTTCACGCAATGCGATTACGGTCGGCTTGTCTTTCGCATCCACTTTCGGTGTGTGACCTTGCAGCAGTTGGCGGGCACGATATGTAGCAGACAGCGTCAGCTGAAAACGGTTCGGAATCTGTTTGAGACAATCTTCGATTGTGATACGGGCCATACATGCTCCTAAAAATCGGTATTAGCTTAAAAAATTGGCGTGAATGCCCAATTGGGCGAACAAGGATGTGCTGCGCGCCGCTTGTTGGGCAAAGCGGCAACGAGTCGCTTTGACGATCGCGGTCAGTTCGGATAAAGCAGTCGCAAACTCTTGATTAATAATAACATATTCGAACTCGGGCGCGTGCGCGATTTCGCCGCCTGCAGCCAGAATACGGCGGGTAATCACCTGACGATCATCCTGCCCCCGTTTTTTCAAACGTTCCTCCAGAGCAGCAATCGACGGCGGCAAAATGAATATACCGACTGCGTTCGGAAATTGTTTTTTTACCTGTTGCGCGCCTTGCCAGTCGATCTCCAGTAAAACGTCGGTTCCCGCCTTCATTTGTTCGGCGATCAGCACGCGCGATGTGCCGTAGTAATTACCATGGACCTCGGCCGACTCTAAAAATTCACCCGTTTCGCGTCTTGTCAAAAAATCCTTGACCGATATGAAATGATATTCCCGGCCATTTTGCTCGCCTGGACGGGGCGTGCGGGTAGTGTAGGAAATCGATAATTTGATTGCGGGTTCCTGCGCCAGCAGTGCATTGACCAGCGTGGATTTGCCCGCGCCGGACGGCGCGACAACCATGAACAGGCTGCCGGAAGAAGCGTTAACAGTAGGCATCAAAGACCTCGGTATCGTGCGCAAAAATCAAAAAGTGATGGGCCGGGGCGGCACCTGCGACCAACGGAAGTGCAGACCACGCGCCGGTAAATTATCGATTGAGCCGTCAAAGCCGGCGTATCGGATGACATGGCCGGTTGTTTTTGCATCATGCATTCCGGCGTCGGCTATTCCAGATTCTGGACTTGTTCGCGCATTTGCTCAATCAGCAGCTTCATTGCCATCGAGGCATCGGACAATTCTTTTGCCGCTGCCTTGGAGCCGACCGTATTGGCTTCGCGGTTCAATTCCTGCATCATGAAATCCAGGCGCTTGCCTACCTGTCCGCCTTTTTCAAGAATGTGACGGGTTTCCGACAGATGCGCCGACAGGCGGGTCAATTCCTCGGATACGTCGATGCGGATACCGTACAACGTGACTTCCTGGCGGATCCGCTCGATCACCTCTTCGCGGGACAATGCAGGGGACCCGGCGTCGCCATTTTTCAGCGCCAACCCCAGCGCTTCCTGCAATCGTTCCGTCGCTTTTTGCTGGAATTGCGAGACGGCCTGCGGAATCAGCGGCGTAATGCGCTGCACGATCGCTTCCATTTCGTCCACTCTGGACAACAGCATTGCTTCAAGTGCCGCGCCTTCGCGCGTACGCGATTCGATGAATGCATCCAGCGTCGCCGCCATTGTCGCGGCCACATCGGCTTGCAGGGTTTCCTGTCCGATGTCCGCTTCTTCGATCACGCCCGGCCAGCGCAGCAGTTCGTTGACCGACATCGCAGGCGCATCGCCGAATTGTTTGCGTATTTGAGCTTGCAAGTTTGCCAATGAGCCGAGCAATGCCGCATTGAGCGCCTGCGTCGTGCCGCCGGCGGCCTTGCGGCCGAAACTGAGCCGGCACTCCACCTTGCCGCGTGTAACGCGCCCCATCAGCGCTTCGCGCAAAGCGGGTTCCACCGCACGCAATTCGTCATTCATCCGGAATTGCAAATCGAGAAAACGCGAATTCACGCTCTTGATTTCAATCGTCAATGTGCCGCCGGCAGTTTCACGCGTGGTGACCGCATATCCGGTCATGCTGGAAATAGTCAAAATTCAGTCCTCGATTTGTTCTTTACAAAACAGCGATTTATACACACAATCCGCAAGAGTCTGCCGAATTCAAGTAACCGAACGGAAATTGAACCGCTCAAGCGCTTGACGAGCATTATTCCCGCTCCGGCAAACTTTCAGCCCACAAAGACAGGATAAATATGGCCGCGCAGAACAATGCTCCATTGCCGGACGGATTAGACATTGCTGGATACCGCATTGTAAAGAAGATTGCATCAGGCGGGTTCAGTATCGTCTACCTGGCGTACGATGAAGACGGCAATGCGGTCGCGATCAAGGAATACCTGCCTAGTTCCCTGGCATTGCGTCAACCGGGCGAACTGGTTCCGCTGATCTCTCCCGAAAATTTACCGGTTTTTCGCATTGGGTTGAAGTGTTTTTTCGAGGAAGGCCGCGCACTTGCGCGCATTTCCCATCCGAACGTCGTCAGCGTCGTCAATTTCTTTCGTGCCAATGAAACCGTCTACATGGTGATGGCATACGAATCCGGCCGCTCGCTGCAAGACCATATTCTGCGCCGCCGCGACAAGGGGGAAAAACCGCTGGTGTCGGAGCGGTTTATCCGCAAGATGTTCAGCCAGGTGATGAACGGTTTGCGGGAAGTGCATACCAACAAATTGCTGCATCTCGATTTGAAGCCGGCCAATATCTATTTGCGCGTCGACGGCACTCCGATCCTGCTCGATTTCGGCGCGGCGCGACAGACGCTCAGAACCGATTCGCCGAAACTGTATCCGATGTACACGCCCGGATTTGCGCCGCCGGAACTCTATTCGAAGAGCGGCAACCTCGGTCCGTGGACCGACATATACAGTATCGGCGCATCGATGTTCGCCTGCATGGTCGGCGCCCCGCCGCAGCCGGCGGATCAGCGCAAGGTCAACGACAGGATGGAAAGCCACTATCGCAAACTGGAAGGCGTATACTCTCCGGAGTTGATTCAGGTAATCCGCTGGTGTCTGTTGATCGATCCGCTGGACCGGCCGCAAAGTGTATTTACGCTCCAAAAGGCATTGAGAAACGAAGTGCCGGTGGAAAAAGAAAGTCATGCGCTGGCAAGAGTCACGCGTAAATTCCGCGAATTTTTCGGCTCCAGGCATGACCGCGGCACGGCAAACAATGTTACTACCATCCAGGAAAACTCGCGGTAATCCTGTTCAGGAAATATTTAACGACTTATGCGATTTTCAGTCTATCAAGAAAGCCATATCGGCGGCCGCAAGTCCAATCAGGACCGCATGGGGTACAGCTTTACCCGCGATACGCTGCTGCTGCTGCTGGCGGACGGCATGGGCGGACATATCCAGGGCGAAATGGCGGCAACCATTGCGCTGCAAACGATTGGCGCCTTGTTCCAGCAGCATGCAAACCCCTATGTAAAGAAGCCGGAGCGCTTTCTCGAGGATAGTTTTTTCGCAGCGCATCGGGAGATTCATCGCTACCGTGCGATCAATAATTTGCCCGAGACGCCGCGCACTACCATCGTTGCCTGCCTGATCCAGCATGGCAATGCGCTGTGGGCGCACTGCGGTGATTCACGCCTGTACTGGATGCGCAATGGACAGATACTGGCGCGCACGCGCGATCATTCGCGCATCGAGACGCTGATCGCGCAAGGCAAGGTGGATCCATCGGAGCGCGATACTCATCCTGATCGCAATAAATTATTCAATTGCCTGGGTGCGCCCAATATGCCGATCGTCGAGATTTCGCGCCGTGCGAGCCTTCAGGCGGGCGACGTGATGCTGCTCTGTTCGGATGGCCTGTGGTCGATGTTGCCGGATCATGTACTGGCGCAGCATTTGCAGAACAGCACTATCGTGCGCGCTGTGCCGGAACTGATTAACAATGCAACCGGCATCGGCGGTAAAAAAAGCGATAATGTAACCGCGCTTGCGATGATGTGGGAAGGCAGTGACAGTCTGCAGGATTCCACCACCACGACTACCGTGATTACCAACATCCTGCCGCCGGGAAGCGTTACGACCACGATTCAGGCACCGCGCCATGCAGACCTGGAAAATGCCGATATGTTCAGCGATACCGACATCGAAAAAGCGATCGAGGAAATTCGCGGCGCCATTGAAAAAACTTCCCGCCTAACTCCGAACAAGAATTGAGTCTTATCATGCTGCATGAAAATCGTCCGAGCGGACGTGCCGCCGATGCATTGCGTCCGGTACGTCTAAGCCGTCATTACACCAGGCATGCCGAAGGTTCGGTGCTGGTCGAATTCGGCGATACCCGTGTCATCTGCACCGCCAGCATCGAAAACAAGGTTCCCGGTTTTTTGAAAGGCAAAGGGCAGGGCTGGTTGACAGCGGAATACGGGATGCTGCCGCGCTCGACGCATACCCGCATGGATCGCGAGGCTGCCAAAGGCAAGCAGTCGGGCCGCACCCAGGAAATCCAGCGGCTGATCGGACGTTCGCTGCGCGCCGCATTCGACCTTGATTCGTTCGGCGAACGTACGCTGCATCTGGATTGCGACGTGATCCAGGCTGATGGCGGTACGCGGACTGCCGCCATTACCGGTGCGATGGTCGCTGCTCACGATGCGTTTTCTCAATTGGTTGAAAATAAGCTGATTGCGGCTATTCCGATCAAGCATTTCATCGCCGCGATTTCGGTCGGTGTCTATCGCGGCATTCCGGTGCTCGACCTCGATTACCTTGAGGATTCCGACTGCGACACCGACATGAATGTAGTCATGACCGAGGCGGGGCATTTCGTCGAAGTGCAGGGCACTGCGGAAGGCGCGGCGTTTGAACGTGCGACGATGGATCGCTTGCTCGATCTGGCGCAGAAAGGTATTGCCGATCTTATCCATTTGCAAAAGCAGGCGCTCGGTTTGGCCGCATAAACGCAGTGGCGGAATGGATTGCGCTTCGCTTCCCCATGCTGTCTTCGGCTTTGCGCAGACTTTGTCAATTTACTTTCTCCAATGACCCGCACCATCATTCTCGCTTCAAACAACGCCGGCAAGCTGAAAGAATTCGGCGAGATGCTGGCGCCGATCGGTTTCGATCTGCGCACGCAGGGCGAATTCAATGTGCCGGAAGCAGAGGAACCTCACCATACTTTTGTCGAGAACGCGCTGGAAAAGGCGCGTCATGCCGCACGGATCACGGGCTTGCCTTCGCTGGCGGACGATTCCGGTGTCTGTGCCAATGCGTTAGGCGGCGCGCCGGGGGTATTGTCGGCACGTTATGCGGGCGAACCAAAATCCGATGCGCGCAATAACCTGAAGCTGGTTGCCGACCTCGCTGCCTGTGCGGACAAATCGGCATATTATTATTGCGTGCTGGTTTTTGTGCGGCATGCAGGCGATCCGCAACCGGTAATTGCCGAAGGGCGCTGGGATGGCGAAATGATCCCCGTTCCGCACGGGCAAGGCGGCTTTGGCTACGACCCACATTTTTGGCTGCCTGCACTAGGCAAGACTGCGGCCGAGTTATCGGCCGAAGAGAAAAACCGTTTGTCGCATCGCGGACAGGCGCTACGCATGCTGGTTGAAAAATTAAGATGATTCCCATCAAGCCGGTCGGCATGGGTTCGAAGCCTGCCGATCCGATATCGACGCCTGCGCAGGCCGCCAACGCTTACCTCAAGCCCGGCGTGCTGAACCTGACAGCCTTGCCGCCGCTTTCGCTCTATGTGCATTTTCCGTGGTGCGTGAAAAAATGCCCGTATTGCGATTTCAATTCGCATGAAGCAAGCGGCGGTTTTCCGGAAACGGAATATCTCGATGCGCTGCGTGCCGATCTGGAAGGTGCGTTGCCGCTGATCTGGGGCCGCAAGATTTATACGATCTTTATCGGCGGCGGCACGCCCAGTTTGCTGTCGGCTGCCGGACTCGATCGCCTGATGTCCGATATCCGCAGCCTGCTGCCGCTTGACGGCGCAGCCGAAATCACGATGGAAGCGAATCCAGGTACGTTCGAGTCCGACAAGTTCAAGTCCTATCGCATCAGCGGCATCAATCGATTGTCGATCGGGATTCAGAGTTTCAATCCGCGCCATCTGCAGGCGCTGGGGCGCATTCACGACGGCAATGAGGCGCGGAAGGCAGTCGATATTGCGCTCGCCAATTTCGATAATTTCAACCTCGACCTGATGTACGCGCTGCCATCGCAAACCCTGGACGAGGCACGTCAGGATGTGGCGACCGCGATCGGCTTTGCGCCGCCGCATTTGTCGCTGTATCACCTGACGCTGGAACCGAACACATACTTTGCCAAATACCCGCCTGCGATTCCGGACGACGACGCCAGTGCCGACATGCAGGACATGATTGCAGCCGAAACCAATGCGGCGGGTTATCGGCATTATGAAGTATCGGCTTACGCGCAACCTGGACGCCAGGCGCGTCATAACCTGAATTACTGGGAGTTCGGCGATTATCTGGGCATTGGAGCCGGCGCGCATTCCAAGCTGTCTTTTCCGCACCGTGTGATGCGGCAGGCACGCTACAAGCAGCCGAAGTCCTATCTTGAACATATCCGCATGGGCAATCCCGTTCAGGAAGAAGTCGAAATCGGACGAGGAGAACTGGGTTTCGAATTCATGCTGAATGCGTTGCGGCTGACCAATGGCTTCGAGGTAAATCTGTTTGCCGAACGCACCGGACTCACGCTTAATGCGGTCGACAAGACACTCAATGCAGCGGAAGCGAAAGGGCTGCTTTATCGCGACCATAAAATCATCAAACCGACTGAACTCGGACAGCGCTTTCTGAATGATTTGCAGCAAATGTTCTTGAGCGAGCAGGCAATAATTTAACCATGCCGATGCGGCAATCGCTGGCGAGTTAGGTATAATTCCGCCTACAGGAAGGTTGGCAGAGTGGTTGAATGCACCGGTCTTGAAAACCGGCGAGGATGAGAGTCCTCCGTGAGTTCGAATCTCACACCTTCCGCCACGGAACTAGTATCCATGCGGGTTTCAGGGTATCCATTCTGATTACCCGCAAATCTACCAATATTGAATTTCTGCGCAGCGGCATGTTTTGCGCCGTTGCTTCGGTCCCGGAGCTTCTTCAGGCTCTAAAAGCACTTTCGGTCTTGAATCGATATAGACCAATTCGGGGACCCACGTATCTCAGGGAAATAAGTGTATCCCTCGTCTGTGCATCGAACAAATTCCAGCGACCTTGACAGTCTTCGTTCCGCAATGGACTGTCTTTGATGTTATCCAGATCGGCGGTTTACTTACGATTTTGAGGCGGTATTGAAGTCTTCGAGTGTGCTCTCTTCCAGCTCGTAGGAGGCCAAACCATCGCGTATGTATTCGTCATCCCGGACCCCTTTTCTGATTTTAAAGCGCCAATAAACGGTATCGAGTTTCAAATCACATGTTGTACTAATGTGATCCATTAACGACATTTCGATCATGCTGGAGAGGCGAAAGCGCTTCATGGGTTCCGAGTCGATGAATGCAATGAAGTGCTTATCGTTCGCCAAGCTTGTACAGTTGACCGATACTTCCACTCCTGTAAGTCGAAAGTATTGAACTATCGCGTTCGTCAGCACATCCAGATTCCGCTGGTTTCGGCGGACTCGGTATTTGACTGTCAACACATATGCCAGGATGGCGATCACATTCGCCGCGACGAAATACATTATCGAAAGATTGAAGGTAATGGTGGCGGTCATTATTGTGTTTCCTTCATGACTATATTGCTGAATATAAGGTGTTGCATACTGAAAACCTTAGCATACAAATGCTGAGGATCAAACATGCTGATTCAACTTTATAGGGAAATGCAATCTTTGCGGGATTACAGCAATAAAAACAGCCGAATCGATTGGGAAGGGCAAGGTTGCAGCAGAAAAGATGCAGTCTGAAGTGAATAAATTGTCGGCCGTTGTGAATTCGGCCGCTGTGAAATCAGGCGACTTGGCGATGATCAAGACTGCTTTTGGCGCAGCCGGACAATCCTGCAAGAATTGCCACGATAATTACCATAGTAAGTAATGGGTAAAACTTGCCGGCATGTTCAAACGTGCTACGGACTGCGCCAATTGTCATGCCTTGATTCAGGGCCGACCGTCGCCCTGGTGAAGTTCGTTAAAATCTGCGGCCGCAGCTTCATGGCTTCTATCTGGCTTTGGACAGGATCACCAGCCACTTGCGAAACATTAATATTTCCAGGTGTCCGGGTTCAATTCCCGTGCTGCAATCAATAATGGGATTGACTCTGTAATAACGGCTGCGAATATCGCGGCAGACGAACATTTCACGCTTGCCTAAACGCAGACAAAAGGAAGTAGGCGCGTATTCCAATCCAAAATGGCTTGAAGAAGTAAGATTTAAGTTTGTCATCGTTATAGCTCCTAATTGAAACAGCACTAAGAAGCCTTACTGTAACACAACTACTGTATAAATACACAGTAAAATTCGACAACGGAAAAATACATCAGGAAACCGTGTTCATAAAAGCGGGTAGCCTGATTAAGCATCCCGCTTCCAATATGCGCAGCCAAGCCAGCCGACGTTGTACGGCAGCCTATCTCGAATGCTTATGGAATACCAATCTGAACCAGGCATAAAAAAGCCCGCGAACCTTGCGGCTGCGGGCTAAATCCATCCTTTGGGAGGGTGGAGGAGACAGGTGAACTATAGCGCCGCAACTGATAAAAGTATGCTTTATATTTCAAATACCAGTTATGCGAGATTGTGATAACTGGTCAGGTTTTGCGGCAGTGATGCCACTTTCATCGTTGCGATGAAATGAAAATACAGGTCGTTTCAGCCAGCTTGCCGCTGTTCCGCTTCGAGGTATGGATTTTTAAATTTTATTCAGCGACTGTGTTTTTTATCAGGCAGTCGTCGCGCACATAATTTTCAAACTTGATCGGCAACTCTCCTAATCTTTGCTCGATAAGGCTTTAGACAAGATGCTATAAAACGGAACAAAAATACCTGTTGTCTGTCTTAAAAAAATGGAAATATCAATTTGACATAGCTGTCAGTAATTGTTCGTCGAATTCCATGCTTTTGGCTTGCCGGCTATTGTTATCGATGTGCGACTTCAGGAGATTGGTATGAGAAAAATGATTTTGCTCGCCGTGGCGGGATACATATGGCGTAAATTCCAATCGCGTAACATTACCAGGCAAAGTGCCGGCCGTCGTATGTAATGTGAGTTATATCCGCGACAATGATCGATTTTCGTATCCAACGCAGATCCATCGCCTGGCTATCTTGATGAATAGCTCGGCGCCTTTGGCGTAATGTGCATTAACTCGGACTCGGCCTGACAGTTCGTGTCAGATTTGAATAGCCGACTTGAAGGCGGAAATGCGAGCGATACGTTACTTCGGACGCAACGGCACATCCGAAGCTTGTTTGTCGATTCGTACTAGGCAGCGATTACCTTGGAATGCATTGTGCAGACATGGGCAATCGAGTCGGACGCGTTCTCGGTAAAACCGACGCGCGGATAAGCGCAGAAAAGCAAGAATGATTGCTGGCTGCAAAGTTGATTCCAGAGATGCTCCAGGCGCACCGTAGCTGCGCTATGTCCCTGAGCCCAAAGTAACGCAACCATCTCTCCAAAGGCCCGGACTTTTCGACCGTTGCGCCGTGCCCGCGCGAGCAAATCCATGACCGTGGAAGCAAAAAGCCCGTCGTTCGGCCAACCGTTCACCATGAACTTTGCAAGAGTTTCTTCAGCAATCAGCGGGATGTATTTATCTTGCAAGCGGGCTGCAGCGACATCGATTCCATTTTTAATCAATCGAGCTTCGAGGTTGGCCAAGTGACTCTCTGTCGCGATGACAATTGCAGCATCTCCGGTCAGCAAACCTTCTCTGATAAAGCTTTCGAGCGTATCCATGAAGGCGGTGTCATCGTTGTAGATCTGGACGAAATGCTCGCATGCCGACAGCTCACCCCAGAACACCTCTGTTCGTTTATGCGGCGAGAGATTTTCGACGCCATTCTCGTTGTCACGGCGATGGGCAAGAAACTTTCTTTCCTGGTCGAGCGATAAAGCGTGCGTAAGGAACAGCGAATTTGACTTCCCGGCGAATGCTACTCCGCAGTGCGGGCATTTTATCTGCCCGGGTTTTAACGACGTGGCCGATTCTGTTGTAAAGGTATTCAGTTGGAACGGCCTTCCGCAAGTTGTCGCCGGACAGCTTTTGATTTCCATCATGAGTCTTAATGTGTTTACTTGAACAAAAGATTTTAACATTAGCAGGATTGGCGAATCACACATCAACACTGAAAATTAATAAATTATAGAATGGCAACGCCTGCATTAGCCGATAACTTCCTTCATCGGTGCAGGAGTTTCGGCCTGATCCGACATTCCAGGTCGGATCGAGTTTGAGCTAGTACATATAAACGGAAGGGCAAGGTGGAGTCCACCTTGCCCTTCCATGTTTTAGAGCGGTTTTCGTATTAGTGTATGGGCGCTGTGGGCCGCTTTGGAGCGCATGGCGGCGTTGTTCGTCGCTTGTGTGGCTGGCCACACTGCGCTCCTTGCGCCTTGCCCTGCACCCCAAACCAACCCGCATCACCCGCACACTAATACGAAAACCGCTCTAGAAGCTGCTGGCAGAACCAGCTTTCTTTTTTATCTCAATTTCAAAACCATGAACGACGCTATTACT
>JAQGLW010000174.1 GCA_028292665.1 Herminiimonas sp. | reverse complement strand
GTTCGAGCTTGAGGGAGCCGAGCAGATCCATTGCCTCGTCGATCGCGCCGCGCTGTTGCGCGACGGTTTTGCGCCACACGAAATGATCGCCGTTGCGTTCGAAGATCGCCAGCACGATCGACTCCAGGACCGTGAGTCCGGCGAACAGCGTATTGATCTGGAACGTACGCGTCATGCCGCGCTTGACGCGTACGTGCTGCGGCAGCGCGGTGATGTCTTCGTCGCCGAAAAACACCTTTCCGCCGGATGGCGCCAAACTGCCCGTCAGCAGATTGATGAAGGTCGTCTTGCCGGCGCCGTTGGGTCCGATCAATGCATGGCGCGCGCCGGGTGCGAACGTCAGCGAGATGTCGCTGTTGGCCTTGAATGCGCCCCACTGCCTGGACAAGCCTTCTGTGCGCAGCGTGCCGTTCATGACGGCCGTCCCTGCGCCTGGCGCCGGCTGAAGCGTGCATGGATTTTTTCCAGCCCGCCCAATATCCCGCCGCGCGCAAACAGCACGATCACGATCAGCAGCAAACCGATCCAGAATTGCCAGTAAGCCGGATTGAGGCCGGAGATGTAGTCCTGCGCCAGCATGAATACGATCGCGCCGACCAATCCGCCGTACAGGCGTCCGGTGCCGCCCAGCACCAGGATGATGAGCAATTCCGCCGAGCGCGAAAAACCCAGCGCATCGAGCCCGACGAATTGCGTGGTCTGCGCCAGCAATGCGCCGGCCACGCCGGCGACTGCCGCACCGATCGTGAAGATCACGGTCAGGCGCTGATTGACGTTGGCGCCGATGGCCGGCATCCGCCTGCCGCCTTCGCGAATGCCGATCAGGCTGAGGCCGAACGGAGAATGCACCAGGCGCCGCAAGCCGACGAACAGCAGGAACAGAACGATCAGGCTGTAGACATACGCGGTCTTGCCGTTGAGATCGAATTCGAATATGCCGAGGAGTTTGTTCATCGCCATGCCGGACAAGCCGTCGACGCCGCCGGTGATGAATGCCGCCTTGTTGGCCGCTTCGAACAGCATCAGCCCGATGCCGAGCGTCACCATCAGGCGCGTCAGGTCCTGCCCGCGCACCACCAGGAAGCTGGTCAGGAATCCGAACAGCGCCGCCGCCGCTGCGGCCGCCAGCAATCCGGTCAGCGGCTCGCCCCAGCCATGCGCCGCCAGCAGCCCGGCGGTGTAGGCGCCGAGACCGAAAAACGCGGCATGCCCGAGCGATACGATGCCGGCATAACCGAGAATCAGATCCAGCGAGACGGCGAACAAACCGACGATCATTATCTGGCTGATCAATACCAGGTAGCCGGGAAACAGAAAAAAAGCGGCGACCGGGATCAGCCAGAATACGATCTCCAGCGGCTGCCAGCGACCGTCCGGCAAGCGCTGCCGCATCGGTCCGGGCGTCGCCGGCGGCTTCATGCGCGCCTCCCGATCAATCCGCGCGGAAACAGGATCAGCAGCAGCACCATCAGCGCATAAATGACGAATGCGCCGATGCCAGGCACGTAATATTTTCCCGCGACGTCGAAGATGCCGAGGATCACGGCGGCGAACAGCGGCCCCTTGATCGTGCCGGCGCCGCCGACCGCGACCACCAGCAGGAAATACACCATGTACTTGATCGGGAAAGTGGGATCGAGGCCGAGCACGTCGATGCCGAGTCCGCCGCCCAAACCTGCCAGGCCGGAGCCCAGTGCGAAGGTCAGGCTGAACACGCGGTTCACATTGATGCCGAGACCGGCCGATGCCTGCTGATTATCGACCGCAGCCCGTATCTGCGCGCCGAAGCGAGTGCGTTCGATCAGATAACCGAGCGCGAGCGTGATCACGACTACGACGCCGATCAGAAACAGCCGGTATGCGCCGACATCGTGACCGAAGACCGTTACCTGCCCGAGCAGCCATTCCGGCAATTGCACCGGTTGCTGCGACGGACCGAAAACATAGGTCGCGCCGGCGACGGCCATGAAGGTGAGGCCGATCGAGAACAATACCTGGTCGAGGTGGCTCGCCTTGTAGAGGCGCCTGTACAAAAGGCGCTCCAGCACCAGGCCAGCCGCCGCGCTTGCGATGAAAGCGGCCGGCAGCGACAGCAGGAACGGCACGCCGAGACGGTTCAGCAGCGTCACGCATACGTAGCCGCCGAGCATCGCAAAAGCGCCGTGCGCAAGATTGATGAAATTCATCAGGCCCATCGTCACCGACAAACCGACGCTGATCAGAAACAGCAGGCTGCCGTAGGCGATGCCGTCGAACAAAACGCCGATGATGTTGTTCAGCATGGCGCGGGGAAATGCGGATCAGGAAGAATGATGATCGAGCCGATGGTTTGTTTTCGATGCGGCATTGTTTTTTTCTCCATCCGGGTGATGCATGTATCTCGTCGCGGGTTTCCGGCTGCGGAGGCCGGCGTGCGCCGCGGGATGTGCAAGATAACGTTATTCTCGCTGATTTTCCGGAGAACGGCGTTCAGAAGCCGCAGGATGGATTTCGCTGCGCTTTACCCCTGCTGCTTCGCATCCAGATCCATCTGCCTGAACACTTCCTGCGCCATATGGAAAGCGGAATTCGCCGCCGGTACGCCGCAATAAATCGCGGTTTGCAGCAGCACTTCCTTGATCTCGTCGCGTGTGACGCCGTTGTTGGCGGCAGCGCGCAAATGCAGCTTGAGTTCTTCCTCTCGATTGAGCGCGACCATCATCGAAATCGTCATCAGGCTGCGCGTGTGGCGCGGCAGACCCGGGCGCGTCCAGATCTCGCCCCATGCATAACGCGTGATCAAATCCTGGAATTCGGCAGTGAGTTCGCCCCGGTTCTCCTGCGCGCGGTTCACATGCGCATCTCCCAGCACCGCACGGCGCACCGCCATGCCGTTTGCGTGGCGTTCTTGTTCATCCATGTCAGCTTCTCCTTCAGTCAGGCGATCAGAAAATTCACGACGTTGCCGGTAAAGCTTTGCGCCACTTCCCAATTCGACAAATGCGCGGCATTCAATTCGACATAGCGTGCGCCGGGAATCCGCTGAGCGATCAATTTGCCGTCTTCCGGCGGCGTCGCCTTGTCGTGCTTGCCGGCGATGACCAGTGTCGGCACAGCGATGCCGGCCAGTCCGTCGCGCTGGTCCATGTCGCGCACCGCCGCGCAGTTCGCGGCATAACCGGCAGCGGAAGTACGCAACAGCATGCCGCGCACCGCATCCACCTGCTTTTGCGCATAGGCCTGAAAATCGGGCGTGAACCAGCGATCGATGACGGCCGGCGCGATCGAAGCCATGCCCTCGCTGTTCACCTTGTCGATGCGGGAATTCCACAGCTGAGGCGGAGCGATCCGCGCCGCCGTATTGCTTAACACCAGGCGATCGATGCGCGCCGCATGATTCGCCGCGAGCCACATGCCGATCATGCCGCCCATCGACAATCCGCAGAAATGCGCCTTCGCGATATTCAGACGGTTCATCAGTTCGATCACATCGCCGCCCAGTTGCGCGATGCTGTACGGACCGGGCGGCACGGACGACAGCCCATGTCCGCGCGTGTCGTAACGCAACACCCGGAAATTTTCAAGCAGCGCAGGCATCTGCGGCGCCCACATGCCCAGCTCCGTGCCGAGCGAATTCGACAGTATCAGCAATGGGGCATCGTCCCTGCCCTCGATCTGGTAATGCAGACGCACGTTGTTGATTTCAATGATGGACACGGACTTACTCCTGACGAGAATGTGGGCTGCGGCGATGATAGGTCTGCAGAACGCGATCGACGAAAGCCGCCGATTCGCCGGTGTAGCCGGCAGGATCGAGCAGGCGATCAATGTCGCCGGCCGACAATTCTGCAATGATTTGTGTATCCTGGACAAGCACCTCGCGCAGGTGCCGGTTTGTCGCGGCGGCAAGATGGCAGGCGCGCTCGACAATCTTGTGCGCCGCCATGCGGCCGATCTTGCCGCCCAATGCCAGCGTGACGGCTTCCGCCATGATCTGGCCATGTGTCGTATCGAGGTTGGCGCGCATGCGTGCCGCATCGACCGTGAGGCCGGATGCAACTTGCCGCATCTGCTGCAATGCGCCTGCGGTCAGCTGCACGATTTCCGGCAGGGTATCCCATTCGGCCTGCCAGCCGCCGAGCGCACGCTCGTGTTCCTGCACCATGCCGGAAAACATGATCGATACCAGTCCCGGCACGCGCACCGCCGCGGCCAGCGCGACGGCGCAGCCGACCGGATTGCGCTTGTGCGGCATCGTCGATGAACCGCCGCGTCCTTCCGCAACCGGTTCGCCCGCTTCGGCCACATCGGTTTGCATGTGCAGTGAAATGTCGCGCGCCATCTTGCCGAGGCTGCCGGTCAGCAGGCCGAGCACGGCAGCGACCTCGGCCACGCGGTCGCGCTGGGTGTGCCATGGCGTATCGGGCAGCATCAGTCCGAGGTCGGTCGCGAGCGCCGCGGCGACCTGCAATCCCTGCGTACCGAGGCTGGCCAATGTGCCGGCCGCGCCACCGAATTGCAGCGCCAGCACGCGCGCGCGCAATTCGGCGAGCCGATCCTGATGGCGCAATACCGCATCGAGCCAGCCGGCCGCTTTCAAACCGAAAGTGATCGGCAATGCATGCTGCATCCAGGTGCGTCCGACCAAGGGCGTATGCTGATGCTGCCGCGCCAGCTTTGCCAGCGCATCGGCCAGTTGCGCCAGATCGGCATCGATATGATCGAGCGCATCGCGCAATTGCAATACCATGCCGGTATCGATCGCATCCTGGCTGGTCGCTCCCCAATGCACATATTTGGATGCTTCGGCATCGACTCCGGCCACCTGCGCCGTCAGTTGCTTGACTAGCGGAATCGCCAGATTGCCGGCCGGTCCGGCCGCTGCCGCAAGCGCCGCAAGATCGATCGCTCCGGCATCGCAGCAGGCCGTGATGGCCGGCACCGCAGTTTCCGGAATAACGCCTTGCGCCGCCTCGGCCCGCGCCAGCGCAGCTTCGAAATCAAGCATGCGCTGGATGCATGCGCGGTCGGAAAACACGCGCTGCATCGCATCGGTCGAAAATATCGCGCCGGTCAGATTGGAAGAGGTCATCGTATCAACGCATGGCTTTCATGAACAGGCTCGGGATGCGCCCGGATAAGGAATTTTCGTCCCTCTTGCAACCGAGCGGCGGCAAGAGGGACGAAATCCCGGCTGTTCAATTTTCATCGAGCACTTAAACATCGAAAAAAACCGTTTCGCCCTGGCCCCCGGCTTCGCCCTGCATCGCGATATTCCATTCCAGCACGCCGGCCTTGCCCGCAACCGGCCGTGCGATCAGCGTGCCGCGCCGCTCGGCCGGCACCATCGCCAGCACCGGATCGTCGGCATTGCCTTCCGCACCGGGAAAATAAATGCGGCTGACGAGATGCTTGAGCAAGCCGCGCGCAAATATCGTCACGGCGATATGCGGGGCCTGCAGGCTGCCGCCCGGTCCCGGTACGCGGCCCGGCTTGATCGTGGTGAACCGGAAAAAACCGTTGCCGTCGGTCGGCACCCGGCCGAAGCCGCGGAAGCCGGACTCCAGCGGCAAGTCGCGCGTGTCGTCCGGATGCGCGTATTTGCCGTGCGCATTGGCTTGCCAGATTTCGACCAGGCCGTCCGGCACCGGACTGCCGTTGCCGTCGAACATGCGGCCTTCGATGGTAATGCGTTCGCCGCCGACCTTGCCGTCGGCCAGATTGGGGATCGTCAGCCAATCGGTGCCGATGTGCAGGTAAGGACCGACTGTTTGCGATGCTGTCATTTGCAGGCTCATGTCATTTCTCCATCGGCGTCGCATTGCGGCCGCGCAGTACGATATCGAAGCGGTATCCGAGCGCATATTCGGGCGTGGTGGTTTCCCAGTCGAATGCGGAAACCAGGCGGTTGCGCGCTCCTTCGTCCGGGATGCTGGTGTACATCGGATCGTAGGCCAACAGCGGATCGCCGGGAAAATACATCTGCGTCACCAGCCGCGTGGCGAAGGCGTGGCCGAACAGTGAAAAATGAATGTGCGCGGGACGCCATGCATTGTGATGGTTGCGCCACGGATAGGAACCCGGCTTGATCGTCAGGAAACGGTAACGTCCGTCGGCATCGGTCAAGGTGCGCCCGCCGCCGCTGAAATTGGGATCCAGCGGCGCGTCGTGATTGTCGTTCTTGTGCGGATAACGTCCGGCCGCATTGGCTTGCCAGATTTCGACCAGCGTATTGGAAACCGGTTTGCCGTTTTCATCGAGCACGCGGCCGGTGACGATGATGCGCTCGCCGAGCGGATCGCCGCCATGCTGATGCGTCAAATCGTTGTCGCCGGATTTGATGTCGTCGTGGCCGAACACGGGACCGGTGACTTCCGACAAAGTCTGCGGCAACAAAATCAACGGCTCGGCCGGCGCACGCGTCCGGGTCGACGCATAAGGCTCATACAGATATTCCGGTTGGGTACCGCGGAACGGGCGGCGGTACTGTGCTATTTCAGACATCGGTGTCTCCATCCATAATTTTCATGCTGAAGAATTCAACTTCCTCAGACGCGTTCGATAATCATTGCAATACCCTGCCCTACGCCGATGCACATCGTGCACAGCGCAAAACGGCCGCCGCTGCGATGCAGCTGGTACATCGCGGTCGTCACCAGGCGCGCACCGCTCATGCCGAGCGGATGTCCGAGCGCAATTGCGCCGCCGTTCGGGTTGACGCGCGGGTCGTCGTCCCGCAATCCCAGCATCCGCATCACCGCCAGGCCCTGCGCGGCGAATGCTTCATTGAGTTCGATCACATCCATCTGATCGATCGTCATGCCTAGTTGCTGCAGCAGTTTCTGCGTGGCCGGCGCCGGGCCGATGCCCATCACGCGCGGCGCGACGCCGGCGGTCGCCATGCCGACAATACGTGCCTTCGGTATCAATCCGTGGCGCTGCGCCGCGGCTTCGCCGGCAAGCAGCAAGGCGCAGGCGCCGTCGTTGACGCCCGACGCATTGCCGGCGGTGACCGTGCCGTCCGGCCGGACTATGCCTTTGAGTTTGGCGAGCGCTTCGACGCTGGTGACGCGAGGATGCTCATCCTGCAGGACGGTGATCGTCTCGCCTTTTTTCTGCGGAATGACGACCGGGGTTATTTCTCCGGCCAGCGTGCCGTTTTGCTGTGCGGCGGCGGCTTTGGCCTGGCTCGCCGCGGCGAACAGATCCTGATCGGCACGGCTGATGCGGTAATCGACCGCCACGTTTTCCGCGGTTTCCGGCATCGAATCCACACCGTATTGCGCTTTCATCAGCGGATTGATGAAACGCCAGCCGATGGTGGTGTCGTAGATCGCGGCGTTGCGTGAAAACGCGCTGTCGGCCTTGCCCATGACGAACGGCGCACGCGTCATCGATTCGACACCGCCGGCAATCATCAGCCCGGCTTCGCCCGATTTGATCGCACGCGCCGCCGTGCCGACCGCATCCATGCCGGAACCGCACAGCCGATTGACGGTGGCGCCCGGCACTTCCTGCGGCAAGCCGGCAAGCAATGCCGACATGCGCGCGACGTTGCGGTTGTCTTCGCCCGCCTGATTGGCGCAACCGTAAATCACATCCTGCACTTCCGCCCAGTTCACATCGGGATTGCGCAGCATCAGCGCGCGCAGCGGTATTGCTCCCAGGTCGTCGGCTCGGACATTCTTGAGCGCGCCGCCGTAGCGGCCGATGGGGGTGCGAATGGCATCACATATAAAAGCGTCGGTCATGGTTTCAATGGTATCCGGATTGTTCCGATGGGGCGCGCTTCAGCGCCGGTCAATCAGCGGCACGCCGCTCATTCTCTGCAATTCGTCGAATCCGAGGCCGGGAATGATTTCGCGCACCGCCAGACCGTCCGGTGTCACATCGAGCACCGCCAGGTCGGTATAAACGCGATTCACGCAAGCGACTCCGGTCAGCGGATAACTGCATTGTGCAACGATTTTGCTTTCGCCGCTTTTGGTCTGATGTTCCATCATCACAAACACTTGCTTGGCGCCGACTGCAAGATCCATCGCGCCGCCGACGGCCGGGATCGCATCCGGTGCGCCGGTATGCCAGTTCGCCAGATCACCGCCGGCCGATACCTGGAACGCGCCGAGCACGCAAATATCGAGATGGCCGCCGCGCATCATGGAGAACGAATCGCCATGATGGAAATAGGCGCCGCCCGCCAACAATGTGACCGGCTGCTTGCCGGCATTGATCAGGTCTTCGTCTTCTTCGCCGGGCGCCGGCGCCGGGCCCATGCCGAGCAATCCGTTTTCGCTATGCAAAAACACTTCGCGCTCTCCGGGCAGATGGTTCGCCACCATGGTCGGCAAGCCAATGCCCAGGTTTACATAAGCGCCTTCGGGAATATCGCGCGCGACGCGCGCGGCGATCTGGTCACGGGTCAGGCGCTTCATGCCGGTTTCTCCTCTTTCACTACCCGTTGCACAAAGATGCCGGGCGTAATGATCACTTCCGGATCGAGTTCGCCCAATTCAACGACTTCGCTTACCTGGGCGATCGCGCACTTGGCGGCCATCGCCATGATCGGACCGAAGTTGCGGGCGGCCTTGCGATAGACCAGGTTGCCCCAGCGGTCGCCGCGCAGCGCCTTGATCAGCGCAAAGTCTGCGTGGATCGGCGATTCCAGCACGTAATGCCGGCCGTTGATCAGGCGCGTTTCCTTGCCTTCCGCCAACAGCGTGCCGTAGCCGGTCGGCGAGAAGAATCCGCCGATGCCGGCGCCGGCGGCACGGATGCGTTCCGCCAGATTGCCCTGCGGCGTCAGTTCCAGCTGGATCTCGCCGGCGCGAAACAGCGCATCGAACACATGCGAATCGGTCTGGCGCGGAAACGAGCAAATGATTTTGCGCACGCGCCCGGCCTTGAGCAACGCGGCCAGCCCGGTGTCGCCGTTGCCGGCATTGTTATTGACGATAGTCAGGTCGCGGGCGCCTTGTGCGATCAGCGCATCGATCAGTGCCGCCGGCATGCCCGCATTGCCGAAGCCGCCGATCATGACCGTGGCGCCGTCATGGATGTCAGCGACTGCCGCTTCCAGCGATTGAATAATTTTATTGATCACGTTTACATCTCTTGGTGAGGCGGCCCATCGAGCCATTGCCTTATTTTTGGATCATGCATTGAGTAGCGGATGATATCGCCGGCCTGCCCGCGATTATGCTCACTGGAGTAGAGTAGCCGGTTAGCCATTGGTTTCCGCGTTGACATTGTTCGATAAACGCACTAATGTCTGTTTATAGAACACAACTTGAGTTTTTCACAAGCAAAAGGACGCGTCAATAAGCGGAATTCAATAGTGTGCGATGGCCGAACAGAATACGAAATCCCGGTTCGGATAGTCTGAAATACAAGCCCGAATTCCGTAATTGAAAAATATGACAAAGATCGCCCGCAAACATGCCGGTAAACAGAAGCCGGCACCGGTCGATGCCGCCGACAACGGCACGCAAGCAAAGCCGCTCACGATCGCCGAAGAAATCAGCGCACTGACCGACCCCAGTTTCATGACATCGCTGGCGCGCGGGCTGGCGGTCGTCAGGGCATTCAGCGATCAGCGCCGCAGCCTGACCATTGCCCAGATCAGCCACAAAACCGGCATCCCGCGTGCGGCGGTGCGGCGCTGCCTGTACACGCTCAAGCAACTGGGCTACGCCGATTCCGAGGCGAACAATTTTTCGTTGAAGCCGAAGGTTCTCACGCTGGGATATTCCTATCTGTCGTCGACGCCGTTGACGGTGTCGGCACAGCCCTGTTTGAACGGCATCAGCCGCACCCTGAACGAATCGTGCTCGCTCGCGGTGCTCGACGACAATGAGGTGCTGTATGTATCGCGCTCGGCGACCTCGCGCGTCATGTCGGTCGCGCTGAATACCGGCAGCCGCCTGCCGGCTTATTGCACATCGCTGGGACGCGTGATGCTTGCCCATATGCCGGACCAGGCGCTCAAGACTTATCTGGAACAAATAAAATTGCGCGCTTATACCGAGCGCACGGTAGTGTCTCCAAAACGCCTGAATGAAATTCTGGCAGGCGTTCGCCGGGCCGGTTATGCCATCGTCGAAGAAGAACTGGAGGTCGGCTTGCGGTCGATTGCGGTGCCGGTGCGCGGCGCGTCCGGCGCCGTGCTGGCGGCACTGAATGTCGGTGCGCAAGCCACGCGTGTCACCAGCCGCCAGATGGAGCATGAATTCCTGCCCGTATTGCTGAAAGGATCGCAGGAACTATCGGTGCTGCTGCCGTGATTCCCCGCCACGCCTTGGCCGACGACGGCAGCCGGAAACACCGGCCTGACTGAAATTACGGCCAGGGCGCCGGATTCATGTTGACATACTGACCGGAATCTTCGGCAGGCGGAGCACCGGGGCCGGCCGTCTGGCCTTCGCTCAACCTGCCGCCCAGCATCAGCGCTATTTCCTTGCGAGATTCGCTGAAGTCCGATTGCAATAAAGGCAGATCCTTGTTCGGCCAGTTTTCTATTGCCCATTTCGTGAAGTCGTCGAATCGCGCCGCCATTTCAGCGGCGAATCTGTCGCTTGCCTGCTTGTCCGCCATTTCAAAATCTCCATTGATCGATCTTGTTCGCCTGCCGTGATTCGCCTATTGATATCCATATCGACTCGCTTCATTGCAGCATAGTTCTTCATTTGGAGTATTGATTTTCAATGCAGCGGCCGGCCACGGCACTACCTGGAGCGCCATGCAATTTCATTGCCCGTAGGAAACTTGATCCATATCAACAACACCGGAGGCAGCAAGCGTACGATTTCCGCAGATGTTCACATTGGCATTTGGAAAGGGCGAAATATGCATGCAACAACATGGAATCCGCCGGCGAACGCAGAAGCGATCGACACGATTTTTGCCTCTTTTGACGGCGAACATACCGTTTCCGGCAAGCATTCACATCAGTCATCCGTCGAGGAAACGAGAGAAGGATTCATTACTCAGGCGGACGTGTTGCCGGGTTTCCCCGGGTCCGTTCCGTAAAGGCGCAGACCGGATCATGACAGGGCCGCTATCGCAGCCGTCAGATCAGCCGGCTGAAATAGTCAGGCAGTCATTGCGGCGCCGGCGCACCCGATACGATTGCGCCCATGGCTCTTCGCCGCCAGCAGTGCATTATCCGCCGCATCGATCAGCGCCTGGTCATTGTCGAATTCCGGATAGGCGGCAAGCCCGGCGCTGAACGAAGCATTCAACGTTCCTCGGGCATGGGCGTGAGGCAGATTGGTGAAATCATCGCGAATGCGGTCGAGCATGTCATAGGCATACTTGAAACAGGCTCCGCGCAGCACGACAAGGAATTCTTCGCCGCCGTAGCGGCCGATGATGTCCGATGTGCGCAGCCGCCCCTTCAACAGCCACGCGAGATTGCGAATCACCTGGTCTCCGACAGGATGGCCATACGCATCGTTGATCGACTTGAAATGGTCGATATCGATCATCGCCACGCATAGCCTGTCCTTCAGCGGGTCCATCGCATGCAGCATCTGGTTGAGCCGCCCCTTGGACGCCGTATGATTGAGCAGCCCCGTCAAACCGTCATGCTGGCTCGAACGCTGCATCTCGCGATAACGTTCTATCTTTGTCTTGATGATCGTGGTCATCAGCACCGGATTGAACGGTTTATTGATGAACTGATCGCCGCCCAGGCGCAATGCCGCCACCTGCATTTCCATATTTGTTTCGCTGGAAAGATAGACTACCGGCAGAGCCTGGCATGCAGGAATCTGGCGCAGCACGCGCGTCGCTTCGACACCGGTGCAATGAGGCATGTGCATGTCCATCAGCACCAGATCGGGACGATACCGCCACACCGCATCAAGCAGTTGATCGGGATTGCTGATCGCGTAATTGTCGATCCCGTGCTGGGACAGCGTGCGTTGAATCAACGCAATGGCGGTAGGTGAATCCTCCACCGCCAGAACACGGTACGGCTCTTGATCCTGGGATTCGATCAAATTGAGCACATTGGCCAGCACGGTGGCCGTCTGCTGCACGGCCGGGATCGTGACGTCGGCGCCCGCGCGCAGCAGCGTAACCATCGGATCGAGCAACTCCGGCACCGCCAGGCAAAATATCCGGCTTGCCGGATGCAGAGCGCGAACGTTGCGGATGCAATCGATCTCGTCAACCCCGTAATCATCGGGCGGAATGAACAGGATCACCAGCGGAGGCACCTCTTCCGATGCGATGTCGTGCCAATTGAAGCGATGCACGCGGAATCCGAAGAAAGTCAGTTGTTCAGTCAGTCCACTTACCCATGGATGGGATCCATCGGCGGTAAGCCAGATACTGCGCGGCTTTCCCGCACCCGATGCATCCGCATCGTCAGACGCCGTGGCGGCCCTGCGTTCTTCGGCTTTGCGAAACTGGAATGTCCTGGCCGCAGCCAGCATGGTGTCAACCTGACGCACCAGCGCACTCATGTCAGCCGGAACCAGCGGATGGTCCGATGCATCGGCCGACAATGCCTGCATCTGGTTCGTCACGCCTTCGCACAAGCGGGCGAGGCCCGGCATCTTGTCCTCCTTGCACAATTCGGCAAGTCTGTCGAGCATCAGCGCAAATTCGGCAAAATAAACAGCGCTGGACTCCTTCAGGTAATCCTCCCAGCGCTCTTCGAGCATTTTGAGATGCTCGGCTAACAAAGGTGTAATTGTCGACAAGATCGCGCCTTCATTTAATGTAATGTTCAGTGCATTGAAACGGGTTGCTTCCATCGGAAGCTCCATATTCGAATGCATTCATGATCCGGGCCGGGACATTGCAGCAAGAAGCCTTAAGACCGGTTACGGAGTCATTCCGATAACCGGAACCTCATTGAATGAACCGACGTCTCATTGAATGAACTCGGAAAATGCTGAATTCTACACAAAACGATCGAGCAGCCGCGATTTTTCTCTCCTATTCGTCATTCCGGCATTGGAATTCCTCGAAAATAACCATCTGCGTGCTAATACGAGACACGGTAACGGTAACCTCTGTAGTTCAGGATCGCTTCTTTCGGCATCATTTTTTCCAGCGTGAGGCCGGGCGCAACCTGATCGCCTTCGCGCAGCAATTTATTGTTGATCAGCACCGAACGATCCGCCGGATTGCCGGCATAGATATAACCGCTGATGGTTAATGCCGGTATTTCTCTCTGAATGTTTTCCGGCAGCTCACGCAGCATGGCCACGCGACTTTCCGGCGGCGGC
>JAQGLW010000171.1 GCA_028292665.1 Herminiimonas sp. | reverse complement strand
CGCCGCGCCGCACCGCCTTGCAGACCACGAGCATTTCATCCATCGTGATTTCCAGCGGATTGGGGTGGCCCCACAGGTTGATGCCGACCGTGTCTCCCACGGAGACGATGTCCACTCCGGCGCGATCAACGATCTGCGCGATCTGATAGTCCCAGGCCACCACTCCGACAATCTTGCGTCCGTCGTGCTTCATCTGCTGAAGCGCGGGAATGGTGACAACAGCTTCTTTGGACTCCATGGTATTCCTCTCTTTTTTGTGGGGCGGAGCCTGACCGCGTCGGTACGGCTCCGGTTGCTATGTTTCGACTCGGGACCGGACTCGGCCGGGCGCAATTTTACGCAGTCGTTTTGAATGCCGGTATTCGTCCAACACCATGGCGCGGCAATCCGGATCGGAACGGCCATGATAGGGTATGGGACGAGCCCGTAGCAGAGCGATGATAGTTGCCGGGCTGGAGATTGGCAAGAGGTTTTCCGTTAAATATGGACCATTGTTCCGCATACAGGAATAGAAGGCCGCCGCCTGTCCGGGCCGTCCCCGCTGTGCGTTGGCGCCGAAGAAGCGGACTGGAATCGGAAGCGCCGCCATCGCTCGCGGCCATGCCGCATCGAATGATTTTATGCGAACTTTCTTGTTGACACTGTCGGAGCGGCAAGCTAAATTATGACCGTATTTTTCTATATAGACCGACGTTCCGTACATAGGAACGTGACGCACAGCGCGGAATAACAGGAAGAAACGTTCGGAAAGAACACCGGATTCGCGCAGGGCGGCCAGTCTCCCCGCAACCGTTCGCCTGCATCGGCTTCGTCGCATACCAAAAGACTATCCCCCATGATCATCGATACCCATTGCCATTACACAACCGAGCCGCAGGCGCTCCACCTCTTTCGCGACAAGCAGCTCGCCGGCCTCGCCGATGCGGCTCGCAAGCCGACCTCGACCGATCTGGGCATCAGCGACGAAGCCCTGATCAAGAGCGTCGAACCGCAGCTCAAGTTGCAGAAGGAGCGCGGCAGCGATCTGACGATTTTCTCGCCGCGCGCGGCCGGCATGGCGCATCATGTCGGCACCGAGGCGGTAAGCCTGCAATGGACGCGCATCAGCAACGACCTGATCCACCGCATCTGCACGCTGCTGCCGGATAATTTCGCCGCCGTCGGCCAGCTGCCGCAATTTCCCGGCGTATCGCCGAAGAACTGCATTCCCGAGCTGGAACGCCTCGTGAACGAGCTCGGTTTCGTCGGCGTCAACCTCAATCCCGATCCGTCCGGCGGCTACTGGACCGATCCGCCGCTGACCGACAAGTACTGGTACCCGATCTACGAGAAACTGTGCGAGCTGGATCTGCCGGCAATGATCCATGTCACGTCATCCTGCAATCCGAATTTCCACCACACCGGCGCGCATTACATCAACGCCGATACGACCGCCTTCATGCAGCTGATCCAGGGCGACCTGTTCAAGGATTTCCCGACGCTGCGATTCGTCATTCCGCACGGCGGCGGCGCGGTGCCGTACCACTGGGGACGTTATCGCGGCATGTGCCTGAACATGAAGAAAGTGAATCTTCTCGATCATGTGATGAAGAACGTCTCTTTTGATACCTGCGTCTATCATCTGCCGGGCATCGAGCTGCTGACCAAGGTCATCCCGATCGATAACATCCTGTTCGCTTCGGAAATGCTGGGCGCGGTGCCGGGCGTCGACCCCGAGACCGGGCATCATTACGACGACACCAAACGCTACATCGACCAGGTGAACGGCTTGAGCGAGGAGAACCGCTACAAGATATTCGAAGGCAACGCCCGCAGGATCTACCCGCGCCTCGACGCGCTGCTGACCAAACGCGGCCATCCCGGCCGGCAAATCTGATCGTCTTTCATCGGCTGCGGGCACCGGCGGAACCGGTTCGATTATCGTTCTGATATGATGAACGACGTTTCGTTTTGTTGCCCGAAATTGCATTTGGTCATACAATGTTTTGTTTAGTAATTCCGAATTCGGCAGGGGTGGGAGGATGCTCGCGCCTTGCCGATGCGCCGGTTGCGCATCGCATATCGGCAAGGCGCCCATAACATTCCAAAGGAGAACTGCATGTCCACGCTTCCCCGCCTCAATGGCATCATCCGCGCGCTCGAATCCAACCAGCACTCGTTCTCCCTGTTTGCTCCCTGTGAAGTCGAAACCGCCGTCGAACTGCAGGCGTCGAAATACGACGGCATCGTGTTCGAAGGCGAACACAGAGGCTGGGACATCAAGGCACTGCGCGATACCCTGCAATATCTGATGAACCGCGGGCACATCGCCAAGACGGGTTCGGTTGCGCCGGCGGTCACGCCGTTCGCGCGCATCCCGGCGAACGGCGTCGAGATGAATCAGTTCCTCGCCAAGCAGGCGCTGGATCTGGGCTGCTACGGCATCGTCTGGCCGCACATCAGCACGGTCGAGGAAGCCTACAACGCGGTCGCCGCCTGTCGCTATCCGCGCCTCAAGGACAAGCCGCTGTACGAGCCGGCCGGTATCCGCGGCGACGGCCCGATGCAGGCAGCGCGCTACTGGGGCGTCACGCAGCAAGAATATTACGAGCGTGCCGATGTCTGGCCGCTGGCGCCGAAGGGCGAGATATTCGTCGTCCTCCAGATCGAAGATACGATGGGCATCGCCAATCTGCCCGACATGCTGAAAAACGTGCCCGGCATCGGTGCCGTGCTGATCGGCGAGGGCGACTTGAGCCAGGAACTCGGCTATCCGCGCCAGACCGAGCACAAGGTCGTGCTCGACGCGATGGCGCAGATCGTCTCGATCTGCAAGCAGCACAATGTCATCGTCGGCCATCCGCACGTCACGCCGGCAAATGCCGATCGCGTCATCGCGGAAGGCTTCCGCTACCTGATGTGCGCCGCGCCGCGCAGCTTCGCCATCCTGGACAAGGTACGCGATCTCGTCGGCCGTTCGTGAACGGCGCGCAGGCCGCTGCCGTCAGGATTTTGAACACGATTTAATGCATTGATAAATATTAAATACCAAGGACGCAATTGTGGAAACAGTAAAAGCAGCAGTGAAGGTAGGCGCAAGCAAGATCGAGATCCGCGAATTTCCGATGCCGGAAATCCCGGCCGACGGCGCGTTGATGAAGGTGGAAGTCGCCGGCATCTGCGGAACCGACGTCAAGATGTACAAGCAGCCGCTGACCGGCGGCCCGGTCATCATGGGTCACGAAAACATCGGCTATATCACGAAGGCCGGCCGTGAATTCACCGAGCGCAAGGGCTTCAAGGAAGGCGACCTGGTATTCGTCGAGCATTACGTCTCATGCGGCAAATGCGAATGGTGCCACAAGGGCGAGTACCGTCACTGCGAAGCCACCGACTGGCGTTACAACCCGAACGGCATCCGCTACGGCTACACCACGTCCGACAATCCTCCTCACCTGTGGGGCGGCTTTGCCCAGTATATGTACCTGCCGTGGAATTCGGTGGTTCACAAGGTGCCCGACGGCGTGACGCCGGAACTTGCCGGCCTCGTTACGCCGATGGCCAACGGTATCGAATGGGCGCTGTTCGACTGCAACGTCGGTTATAACTCGACCGTCCTGATCCAGGGTCCGGGCCAGCAGGGCCTGTCCCAGACCATCGCCTGCAAGCAGGCGGGCGCATCGCTGATCATCGTTACCGGCACCAGCAAGGATGCCGCGCGCATGGAAGTCGCGAAGAAACTCGGCGCCGACTATGTGATCGACGTGCAGAAGGAAAATCCGCTCAAGCGCATCATGGAGATCACGGGCGGCAAGGGTGTGGACGTCGCGCTGGACTGCACCGCGGGCGCCGGCACCGCCGCCATTCTGCTCGGCGTCGAGGCGCTCAAGCGCAAAGGCGGCACGCTGCTGATCCAGGGCGAGATGGCGGATTTCCCGAACTTCCCGATCGGCAAGGTCACGGTGAAATACATCACCATCAAGAGCGCGCGCGGACACAGCTACAAGGCTTGCGAACTCGCACTCCAGCAGCTGGCTTCGAAGCGCTTCCCGCTTGAACTGTTGACGACCCACCGCTTCGGCCTCAATGAAGCCGAATGGGCGATCAAGTCGGTGGGCGGCGAGGGCGCGAAGGACGTGGTTCACGTTTCTCTCATGCCCTGGATGTAAAACGCCGCATGGCTGATTCGCTCAACGCAATCGAAACGGAAGACGGACGTCCGTCTTCCGTCGATGGCGGAACAATGGCCGTACGCATTCCCGTGACTGTGCTCACCGGTTATCTGGGGGCCGGCAAGACCACCTTGCTGAATCGCATTTTGTCGGAAGATCACGGCAGGCGTTATGCGGTGATCGTCAACGAGTTCGGCGAAGTGGGCATCGACAACGACCTGATCCTGAACACCGACGAAGAATTGTTCGAAATGAACAATGGCTGCATCTGCTGCACGGTAAGGGGCGATCTGATCCGCACCATGCATGCACTGCTGTCGAAGCGCGGCAATTTCGACGCAATCGTCGTCGAGACGACCGGCCTGGCCGATCCCGGACCGGTGGCGCAGACATTTTTCGTCGACCACTTTTTGCAGGCCAGGACGGTCCTCGATTCGGTAACGACGGTGGTCGACGCGAAGCATATCCTGCTGCGCCTGGCCGACAGCCGCGAGGCGGTGGAGCAAATCGCTTTTGCCGACCAGATCGTGCTCAACAAGACGGAACTCGTGTCCGAAGAAGAATTGCGCGGCATCGAAGCGCGGTTGAAAAAAATCAATCCGATGGCGCCGATCCACCGCGCGCAACGCGCGAACGTGGCGCTCGACAAAGTGCTTGGGCGCGGCGGCTTCGATATCGAGCGGATCGTTTCGCTGGAGCCGGATTTTCTCGATCCGCCCCATGGCGAAGCGGGTCACGTGCACGACGAGCATTGCGGGCATGAGCATGACGCGCACGATCATCATGATCATCACGATCATGAACACGACATCGGCATTCACAGCATTTCGCTCTCTTCCCGCATGCCGATGGATGGCGAAAGGATAAGTCTGTGGCTCAACGGGCTGGTGGCCAGCAAGGGACAGGACATCCTGCGCGCCAAAGGCATCATCGACGTCAAAGGCGAGGACCGGCGTCTCGTTTTCCAGGCGGTGCACATGCTGCTTGAAGGAGACCTGCAACGGGCATGGAAGCCGGATGACCAGCGCTGCAGCCGCCTCGTATTCATCGGCCGAAATCTGAACAAGGAGGCGCTACGGGCGGGTTTCGAAGCCTGCACGGCGCCGGTGTGAAAATCCATGGAAACCATAAGCAACGCAAGAGCGGCGAGCGATACCCGGCACCGCATCGACCATCCTAATTCCCGTCGCCGCTCGATCAAGCTGATCGGCATCGGAGCCGGCGGCGCACGCATTGTCCGGGCAACCGGCGCAATGGCGCTGCGCAATGTCGATGCCGTCGTGCCCGACAAGGATTCGGTCGCAAAAATGGTCGATGCGCTGCAGGATCTGAAAGACGCCGATATGATCTTTGTGGTGGCATGCGCCGGCGACGACCTTGGCATGGCACCGCTGATCAAGCAGATTGTGGGACGCAGCGGCGTGCTGGTGACCGGCATTCTTATCCAGCAAACGATCGGGCAGCAACCGGTGCAGGCAGGGCTTGCCGTGCTGCGTGCGGCGTCCGACATGCTGGTCATCGCATCCGATGAAAGCTACGTAGCTGATATGTTGTCGGAACTTGGCGCATGATATTTGCCGCGGCAGCTCGCTGCCGGCATTAAATTAATAAACGGAGACAGAAATGATCGGAATGAAATTATCGCGCGGCCTGATGGCCGGTTTGGTGCTGTTGGCCGCAGGCTCTGCGGCCAATGCGGCGGATCCGGTTGCTGTGCGGGTCGGCATCAGCAGCGCCAGCAGCGACATCGGCTTTTATATCGCCGAAAAGAAAGGTTATTTCAAGCAGGAAGGGTTGACGGTAACGTTTACGCCGTTCGACTCGGCCGCTAAAATGGTTGCGCCGCTCGGCGCCGGCCAGCTCGATGTCGGCGGCGGTTCGCCGTCGGCCGGGCTGTACAACGCTGTGGCGCGCGGCATCGATATCAAGATCGTCGCCGACAAGGGATCGACGCCGCCCGGCTACGGCTTCCAGCCGCTGCTGGTGCGCAAGGACCTGGTCGAGAGCGGCCGCTACAAGTCGCTGAAGGATCTCAAGGGCATGAAAATCGCCGGCAGCGCGCCCGGCAGCGCATCGACTTCCACGCTCAACGAAGCATTGAAAAAAGCCGGACTCAAGTACACCGACGTGGAGCGGGTGTTTCTCGGTTTTCCGCAGCATGTGGTGGCGCTGCAGAACAAGGCGGTCGATGCGGCGATGACGACCGAACCGTCGGCCACCAAGGCGGTGCAGAGCGGCGCGGCGGTCAGGATCATGGGCGACGATGTGATCTATCCGAATCATCAGTTGGCGGTCGTGCTGTATTCGGGCGCATTTGCGAAATCGAATCCGGATGCGGCCAAACGTTTCATGCGCGCATACCTGCGTGCGGTGCGCGACTATAATGATGCGCTCAAGGACGGCAGGATCGCGGGACCGAATGCTCCGGAAGTGATTGCTATCCTGACCGAATATACCAATATCAAGGATCCCGCTGTGTACCGCGCGATCAGTCCGCAGGGATGCAATCCGGATGGCAAGGTGCATGAAGCCAGCCTGAAGAACGACCTGCAGTTTTACAAGGACGAAGGACTCATTCAAGGCAATGTGACGGTCGAACAGTCGCTCGACAATTCCTTCGTCGAAGCGGCCGTAAAGGACCTCGGTCCCTACAAGGCCAGGACAACACGCAAATAAGGACCTCATGCAATCTTCAGTAATTCAGAACGGGCCGATCGGAGCCGTCGGCGAAGCGCCGGCCAAGATCCGCCTGCGCAATCTGACCAAAACATTCCAGTCGGGCGGCGGACCGGTCACGGCGCTCGATAACGTATCGCTCGATATTCCGACCGGCTGCTTTTTCATGATCGTCGGCCCCAGCGGCTGCGGCAAGACCACGCTGCTCAGAATCCTCGCCAATCTCGAAATGCCGAGCAGCGGCACTGTGGAAATCTCCGCCCCGGCCGCCGATCGGCCGGGCAACTCGATGGTATTCCAGGGCGATTCGCTTTTCCCGTGGATGACCGTCAGGGACAATGCCGCGTACGGTTTGACGATGCGCGGGCGGCCCAAGGCGGAAATAGCGGATGTGGTGGGACATTATCTGAACCGCACCGGATTGACCAAATTCGCCAACGCGTATCCGCATCAGTTGTCGGGCGGCATGCGGCAGCGGGTATCGATTGCCCGCGCATTCGCAAATGATCCCGATATCCTGCTGATGGATGAGCCGTTTTCGGCGCTCGATGAACAGAACAAGCTGCTGCTGCAGGAAGAGTTGCTGCGCATTTGGGAAGAGACCCGCAAGACCGTATTGTTTATCACTCATAGCGTCGATGAAGCAGTCACGCTCGGCGATCGCATCATGATCATGAGCGCCCAGCCCGGTCACGCCAAGCAGATTGTCGATGTGCCGTTCGAGCGGCCGCGCAATGTGCTGGAACTGCGTTCACGTCCGGCTTACGGCGAGCTGGTCTATTCGATCTGGGGTCAATTGCGCGACGAGGTGCAGCGCGCCCGCGCGCAGGATGAAGAGGGCATAAAATAATGAGTACCGTACAGAAGGCGCGCTCTACCAGCGCATTAAGCGCCAACAACCGTGACCGCCTGATCAGTCTCGCATCGCCGATCGTGCTGTTGCTGATTTGGGAGCTCGCAGTTCGCACCGGCATGCTGGACGCACGGTTTTTCCCGGCCCCATCCAATATATTCGATACGTTCGTGGCGCTGATAAAAGACGGCACGCTGTGGACGAACACCTGGGCCAGTCTCCAGCGCCTGTTCTGGGGCTCCTTGCTGGGCGGCATACCGGCATTGCTGCTCGGCGTTGCAATGGGACTGTACCGGCCGCTGCGCGCGATCGTCGATCCCCTCGTTGCGGCGACTTATCCGGTTCCGAAAAGCGCGATCTTTCCGCTGATCCTGCTGATTTTCGGTCTCGGTGAAGCGTCCAAGATCGTGATGGTTGCCACCGGCGTGTTTTATCCGGTGCTGATCAACTCCGTCACCGGCGTGCTCGAAATAAACAAGATCTATCTCGATGTCGGCCGCAACTTCGGCGCCAGCCGCTGGCAGGTATTCCGCACCATCGCATTTCCGGGCGCGGTGCCGCACATCATGAGCGGCGTCAAACTGGGTATCGGCATGGGACTGATCCTGATCGCGATTGCCGAAATGATCGGCGCGAAGACCGGGTTGGGACACCTGATCTGGAATGCGTGGGAAATCCTGTCGGTCGAAACGATGTATGTCGGCCTGATCGTGATCGCGCTGCTGGGTTTCGTGTTCTCCGTGATCCTCAATGAACTGGAGCGCATGATCGTGCCGTGGAAGTCGTCGCGCTGAGCAGGGATGCAAAGCGGATTGCCGGCCGCTTCTTCAATACCGGCAAACAACGATAAATCACACAGGAGGAGACATGAGCAAAGTGAATCGCCGCGGGATGTTGCAGGCAGCAGGGTTGATGGCGGCTGGTGCGGTTACCGGATGTGCGATGCCGGTATCGGCGGACAATCGCGTCAAGACGCCCTTTGACGTTGCGCAGCCGACCATTCCGATTGTCGGCAGCAGCGAGCAGTTTCCGGTACGCAGAATCTATTGTATTGGCCGCAATTACGCCGCGCATGCGCGCGAGATGGGTTCCGACCCCAGCCGCGAACCGCCGTTCTTTTTTCAAAAGCCGAGCGATGCCGTGCAATTCAATGCGCCCGGCCGGACGATCGATCACCCATACCCGCCGCTGACAAAAAATTATCACTACGAGATCGAGCTGGTTGCGGCGATCAACAAGGGCGGCAAAAATATACCGATTGCAACTGCGCTGCAGCATGTCTTCGGTTATGCAATCGGCCTCGACATGACCCGGCGCGATTTGCAACGCGCAATGGGCGAAGAAAAGAAGCCGTGGGAAATCGGCAAGAGTTTCGACAAGTCGGCGCCGATCGGACCATTGCATCCGATAGCAAACGTCGGACATTTCACGCAAGGCAATATCTGGCTCAAGGTGAATGGCCAAGTCAAGCAGAACGCCGACCTGAAACAGATGATCTGGTCGGTAGCGGAGCAGATCAGCAAATTGTCCGAGGCATTCGAGCTGATGCCGGGCGACATCATCTTCTCCGGCACGCCTGAAAACGTCGGCCCGGTCGTGCGTGGCGATGTGATGGAAGGGCATATCGACGGCTTGCCTAATCTGTCGGTCAAAGTGGTCTGAGACGCGCGATGATTCTTTGTTCAAGGATGATTCGCGCAGCGGGAGGCAATTCCATTGCGAACCAGTTCGTCGAGTTGCTGTCAAGCGCGGCCGGCCGCGAGCGCTTCAGGCACGCCGGTTTCGAATAGCCGTAAAGTTCGTCGCTCGCCTGTCGATGCTGCTATTCGACTCCGGCGCTGACGAACGCTGCTTCGCTGCCCGGCGCGGCAGGCCGGCGCAGCATGTCTTTCGCGGCATCCGAAGGGATGCCGTTTTTCATCAGCGCCGCTTGATGACTCGTGCAGTTCCGGATATCGGCGCCGGCGGCGCCGGCCGCAGCTTCAATCCCTTATTAGCACAGCACGATCTTCGGTAATCGCGCCGAATCCGGTCTCATTGACTTTGATGGCATGCTTCAGCGCCATCGGATGGCGCGCAGTTTCAGCTATCGAAGTATCTCCATATTTTTTCAGGCAACATCACGATTTGCCGGCCCGCCAAAGGCCGTATCAGGCAGGTCTTGGCGGGCATCGTTCAGTCGGCCGCATGTATTTTCCAACAAGTAGCTTATATTAAAGTAATGGCTATTTAATTTTACATTCATAAAACGTATATCTGATATGGCAATACTAAATTGGATTTGAGCTGTTTAACCTCTTATACTGCACTGCAGCAAATGATAAATTGAATGGAGTTAATATGTCTACAATCGCAATCGATATTGCAAACGCAAACGGCCGCGCCCATCCCGGCAAGAGCAACGTCCGGATTTCAGAAGTCATCGCCAAGCTGCTTAAAGTGCGGTTTACACGTGCGGCTGATAGTGCTGTCGCATTGGAGTGCAATAACTGGCTGCGCTGGACGCATAATTAATACCGGTGACTGCGCGATGCAATCAATGCGCTTCCAGTATTCGTATTGAAAATTGAGTAGTGAATCGTTCCAAACCCGCGTG
>JAQGLW010000192.1 GCA_028292665.1 Herminiimonas sp. | reverse complement strand
TCCTCAAGCGCCTTGCGTTCTGCATCGACCGCATGGCGTTGCGCCAGCAATCCGGCCAGGAGAGCAAGCGCGGCGCCGATTGCGTAGCCGATGGCAACCGACGCGCGACTGCCGCTTTCAATCAGCCAGCCGAAAAGAACCGGCGCAATGAAGCCGCCGGTTCCGGTGCCGATCGCATAGAAGATCGAAATCGCCAGCGCCCGCATTTCGATCGGAAACACTTCGCTTACCGTCAGGTAGGCGGAACTGGCGGCGGTAGATGCAATGAAGAACACCACGGTCCAGCACAGCGCCTGGGTAAAGGCAGTCAGCCAGCCTGACGCGAAGGCCCAGCCGGTGAATGCCAGGCCGATACCGCTGAGAATATAGGTGAGAGAGATCATCTTCCGCCGGCCCAGGCTGTCGAACAAAGGTCCAAGCAAAACAGGTCCAAGCACATTACCCAGCGCAAAGGGAAAAATATAGAGCGCCACCCGATTATCCGGCACCTGGTAGAAGCGAGTCAGCACAAGCGAGTAAGTGAAGAAGATCGCATTGTAGACAAAGGCTTGAGCCACCATCATCGTCAGCACCACCAGACTGCGCATGCGATAGCGCCCTAACAGCACCGCCGCAACCTGGCGCAAGGCCGGCGTGCCATGACCCGATGCATGCATGCCGGTTTCAACCGGTTGCAGCTTGCCGTGCTGCCGCCGCACCTGCGCCTCGATCTGCTCAATGATCTGATTGGCCTGTTCTGTCCTGCCGTGCACCAATAGCCAGCGCGGACTTTCCGGCACATGGCGCCGAACCAGCACGATGGCCACCGCCATCACTGCACCAAGGATAAAGCAGGCGCGCCAACCGAGTGCCGGTCCCAGAACCCGTGGATCGAGCATCACCAGGCTGAGGCAGGCACCGAGCGCAGCGCCAATCCAGAAGCTGCCGTTGATCGCCAGATTGACCCGTCCGCGCAACCGCGCCGGAATCAACTCGTCGATGGCGGAATTAATGGCCGCATATTCGCCGCCTATGCCGATGCCGGTAAGGAAGCGGCAAATGGAAAGAAAAACGAAGCCGGTAGAAAAGGCGGTGGCCAGCGTGGCGAGCATGTATACGGCCAGGGTGATCATGAACAGCTTCTTGCGTCCCAGCCTATCGGCCAGCCTGCCGAAGATCAATGCGCCGAGCACCGCGCCGCCGATATACACGGAACCGGTCCAGCCCACCTGTGCCGCGGACAGCGCCAGCGTGTCTTCTCGCTCCAGCACGCTGCCGATGGAACCGATGAGGGTTACTTCCAGCCCGTCAAGCACCCAGGCGATGCCTAGCGCCGTCACCACGCGCCAGTGCCAGTCCGACCAGGGCAGACGGTCAAGCCGGCTAGGGATATCGCTTGCTGCAGATGTCATTGCCCTGGTCCTTTGGAACTGAATCATTCTATGAAAAGAACCATGCCTTGCTTCTGCGGGAAGTCAAGCCGGGATGGATAAGCCGCCGGCGGGTCAGGTTAACTTGTTTGGTATGTTCTGCAAGGGTTGCATCCACAGGATCGCCTCAGAGCCGCTCGCCGCGCGGCGACAGAAGAAAGAAAGGCTTGGACTTCAGCATCGCCTATATCCATTGGATGCCGTAAATTGTGGTAGCGGATATACCATCGTACCCAGTAGACATAGGCTCGTTCGGTGCGTAAGCTATAGTGCTTGTCAGCAATACAACGGCGTAGCCGGTCCAGCAGTTTGGGCGGTCGGACAGAATCGTTCGAGACAGTGATTCTTTCACGATTATTTATTACTGCATAAATGTACGGCATCGCCGCAGAGCTAAATCTGGCGCGGCTTGCGGATGATCAAGCTGGACTGCTTATACGTCAGTTCGCCAGCTTATCAGTTCATAGTGACGGATAAATCAAGTCAGGCGCCTCAAATGCGCCCATCCCAACTCTCGTCAAAACGGTTGAAAAAGGAGAACACCATGAATGCCAAGTCGGAGATCAAAGTTGGCCAGTTGGGGATCAACTATCTGATAGACGGTTCCGCAAGCGGAAGTGTCGGCATGTTTGAGCTCACCGTCCCCCCAGGATCGAACGTGCCGCCTCCGCACAGCCACTCCCTGAACGAGGAGTGTGTGTACGTGCTGGAGGGCAAGCTCCGCTATTCCCTCGGGGAAGAGACCCGTGACCTTGTCTCGGGGGAGTCGATGTTTTCGCCCAAAGGAGCCGTTCATAGATTCAGCAACCCATTTGATACTGTTACCCGCGCCCTTATCGTTCAGTCGCCCGATATCGGGCCTCAATACTTCAAAGACGTCGGTGCGGTGGTCAACGCAGGCGGGCCGCCTGACAAGGCGGCACTGGTAGCGGTCATGTCAAGGTATGGGCTTGTTCCAGCAGCGCCGAGCGGTGCCTAATCCCTGCTTCAAGCGGACCCGCCTACGGCGATCCGCTTAAGTCAAACGTCAAATTGATGCCTATCCAAAATGAGTCAGAGTTTTAAAGAAAGTTTGGAAAAGAGCTGGATTGCCAATGCTGCAGGATGGGTGCATGCAGTGCGTGAAGGCAGGCTTGAAAGCCGCCGCGTGGCCACTGACTCAGCCATTGTCGAGGCTGTTCGAGCTTGTACTCCGCGCCGTGCACTTGATGTCGGCTGCGGAGAAGGGTGGCTCGTCCGTGCCTTGAGAAGGCATGGTATTGAAGTTGCCGGTGTAGATGCCTCCGCCCCTCTCATCGAAGCAGCTCGCGCGGAAGGAGGCGGCATGTTTTATGTGAACTCATATGCCGGAATCGCAGCCGACCCCAAGTCGCTAGGTACAGGCTTCGATGCAGTGATTTTCAATTTTGCCTTGCTGGAGGAGGATATCGGCCCGGTTCTTCAGGCTATGAAGCATGTCTTGTCACCATCCGGTACGCTCTTTATTCAGACAGTGCACCCATGGGCCGTACGTGGCGAGGCACCATACAGGGATGCATGGCGGACCGAGACATTCGACGGCTTTGGTTCCGGCTTTCCCGAACCGATGCCTTGGTATTATCGAACGCTGGGCTCATGGGCATCTCTTCTATCCCAGAAAGGCTACCAGGTTAAAGACCTGCGCGAACCGGTGCATCCGGATACCGGAGAGCCTTTATCTTTATTGTTTGTTTGTGTGCCTGCAATATAAATTGCAAACCATGAGAACTTTATAACTGGAAGTTTTTTCGAAAGGGCGCAGCGGTGAAAATTCATTTTAACTGGTTGCTGAGCAGAATCCATAAGCGCCAGCCGCAAGCCGATCCTTTTTTGTCATAATCCGCAATCCGTACTTTGACCTGAGGCCACTTGCCTATCAGGCATGGTCCCCGGCCTTGAGCCTCGCAGCATCCGGATTCAAACCGAACCGCCCCAATCCCGGCATTTACAGCTGAAAAGCGGGTACTTTCCCTCCCTGTTCTCCCGATGGTTCAGCCGCGTTCCGGCCAATAATCGATCCCGAATGGACCATGTGCGTCGTCTTGACGCATGGCGGTGCCGTAACTGGAGTCGGCGTTGGCTGAAGAAAGCGATCTCGAAAAGACTGAACCGGCATCGCCCCGGCGCATCGAGCAGGCGCGCGAGGAGGGCGATGTTCCGCGTTCGCGCGAACTGGCGACTTGCACGATTTTGCTGGCCGCCGGCAGCGGACTGTGGATGCTGGGCGACAGGATGGTGATGCAGATCAGCCGCATGCTTTCCACCAGTCTCGCATTCGACCGCGAGCAGGCGTTCGACATGCAATTGCTGCTCGCGCGCAGCGCATCCCAGATCGGCGACGTGATCGTGGCTTGTGCGCCGGTGGCGGTGCTGCTGATCGTGGTCGCGCTCGCGTCGCCTCTGCTGATCGGCGGCTGGCTGTTCAGCGCCAAGGCGCTGACCCCCAATTTCGGCAAGTTGAATCCGCTCGCCGGGCTGGCCAACATGGTGTCGTCGCGGGCGGCGGTCGAACTGGGCAAGGCGATCATTAAAACCATCCTGGTCGGCAGCGTGGCCTGGCTGGTTATTTCGCATCAGATGGACGCGGTGATGGGATTGAGCGTCGAGCCGCTCGCATCCGGCAGCGCCCATCTCGGCCATTTGCTGCTGGTCAGCTTCATGTCGATCGTCGGCGCGCTGGTGCTGATCGCGTTCATCGACGGGCCTTACCAGATGTGGCAATACGCGAACAAGCTGAAGATGACACGCCAGGATTTGCGGCAGGAAGCCAAGGAATCGGACGGCAATCCGGAAATCAAGGCCAAGATCCGCGCGCAGCAGCGCGAGATGGCGCGGCGCCGCATGATGTCGGCAATTCCGACTGCCGATGTCGTGGTCACCAATCCGACGCATTATGCGGTCGCGCTCAAGTATGCCGACGGCGCGATGCGCGCGCCGAGAGTCGTGGCGAAGGGCGCCGACGAGGTTGCCGCCAAAATCCGCGAAATCGCCGGCGAGAACAAGGTGCCGACGCTGGAAGCGCCCGCGCTGGCGCGTGCGCTTTTCCGTCACGCCGAGCTGGGCGACGAGATACCCGAGGCGCTGTACACCGCAGTGGCGGAGGTGCTGGCGTATGTGTTCCAGTTGCGCGCCTACGGCAAGCAAGGCGGCGTCCGGCCGGAACTGCCGGGCGAACTCGACGTGCCGCCGCAGCTCGATCCGTTGAATCCGGCGTCGCATGATGCATCCGGTCCGGAGACGATGCAATGAACGGCTTCCGATTGCCTTTGTGGATGAGCGGCGAAGGTTCGCGCGCGATCGCGGCGCCGCTGATCATCATCATGATGCTGGCGATGATGGTGCTGCCGCTGCCGGCTTTCGTGCTCGACATTTTTTTCAGCTTCAATATCGCGCTCGCGGTCATCGTGCTGCTCACCAGCCTGTACACCGTGAAGCCGCTGGATTTCATGGTATTCCCGACGGTGCTGCTGGTCAGCACCATGCTGCGGCTGTCGCTCAACGTCGCATCGACGCGCGTGGTGTTGACTGAAGGTCATACCGGTCCCGACGCGGCGGGCAAGGTGATCGAGGCGTTCGGCCACTTCCTGATCGGCGGCAATTACACGGTTGGCATCGTGGTGTTCGTGATTCTGACCATCATCAATTTCACCGTGGTCACCAAGGGCGCCGGCCGCATCGCCGAAGTCGGCGCGCGCTTTGCACTGGATGCGATGCCGGGCAAGCAGATGGCGATCGACGCCGACCTGAACGCCGGCCTGATCGGCGAGCAGGAAGCGCGCCGGCGCCGCACCGAAGTCGCGCAGGAAGCCGAATTCTACGGCGCGATGGACGGCGCCAGCAAGTATGTGCGCGGCGATGCGGTGGCCGGCATCATCGTCACCGTCATCAACATCGTCGGCGGCCTGATCGTCGGCATGATTCAGCATGATCTGGAGTTCGCCACCGCGATCAAGAACTACACGCTGCTGGCGATCGGCGACGGCCTGGTCGCGCAGATTCCTTCGCTCATCATTTCCACGGCGGCCGGCGTCGTGGTGTCGCGCGTCGCAAGCGACCAGGACATCGGCGGACAACTGATCGGCCAGCTTTTTGCGAAGCCGCAGGTGCTGTACATCACGGCCGGGATCATCGGCGGCATGGGGATTATTCCCGGCATGCCGCATGTGGCATTTCTGCTGCTGGCCGCGGTGCTGGGCGGCGGCGCATATTTGATTTCGCAGCGGGCCGAAAAGGCCGCCGCCGCGCCGGAACCGGTGGCGGCGATCGCGGTGCCCGAGGTGGAAGAAGCGACCTGGCAGGATATCGTTCCGGTCGATACGCTCGGCCTGGAAGTCGGCTATCGTCTGATTCCGCTGGTGGACAATGGACAAGGCGGCGAGCTTCTGAAACGCATCAAGGGCATCCGGAAAAAATTCGCGCAGGAAGTCGGTTTCCTGTCGCCGCCGGTGCATATCCGCGACAACCTGGAACTGAAGCCGTCGGGATATCGGATCATGCTGAAAGGCGTGGAAATCGGCAGCGGCGAAGCACATGCCGGTCAGTATCTGGCGATCAATCCCGGCATGGCGAGCGGCATGCTGCCGGGCCCCGTGACCAGCGATCCGGCGTTCGGGCTGCCGGCGACATGGATTGAAGCCGGCATGCGCGAGCAGGCGCAAACCATGGGTTACACGGTAGTGGATGCGGGAACGGTGGTGGCGACGCATTTGAACCATCTGATCACGACGCATGCGGCGGAGTTGCTGGGCCGCCAGGAATTGCAGCAATTGCTCGACCACCTGGCGAAGGAGTCGCCCAAGCTGCTGGAAGATCTGGTGCCCAAGCTGATTCCGCTCGCCACGCTGCAGAAGGTGTTGCAGAACCTGCTGATCGAAGGCGTCCATATCCGCGACATGCGCAGCATCATCGAAACGCTGGCGGAACATGCAACTCATATCCAGGAAGCAAACGAACTGACCGCGCTGGTGCGTATCGCGCTCGGCCGCGCGATCGTGCAGCAGATATTCCCGGCTGCCGCCGAACTGTCCGTCATGACGCTCGACAGCCGGCTCGAACGCCTGCTGATGCAAGCGCTGCAAACGAGCGGGCCGGAGGGGGCCGGCATCGAGCCCGGTCTGGCCGATACGCTCGCCGCACAAGCCGAACTGGCGACGCGCCAGCAGGAACGTATGGGCCATACGCCGGTGCTACTGGTGCCGGGCCCGTTGCGCGGGCTGCTGTCGCGCTTCCTGCGCCGCGCGCTGCCGCAGCTGAAGGTGCTGTCGCACGCAGAACTTCCCGATTCGAAGACGATTAAAGTTACCAGCCTGGTTGGAGGGCAAGCATGAACGTTAAAAAATTTTCCGCGCCCACATCGCGCGAGGCATTGCGCCTGCTGCGCGATGCGCTCGGACCCGATGCGGTGATTCTTTCCAATCGGACGCTGAACGGCGCCGTCGAAATTCTGGCGCTGGCCGGTGAAGACATGTCTTCCCTTGCGGCGCCGGCGGTCGAAAGGGAAGTGCAGTCGGAAACGGTGCTGGGCGCTTTTTCCGCCAGGCGCCGCGTCGATAGCGGGCAGGAATCGGCTCCGGCCTCGCCGGATACCGTGCCGGCCGGAGAAGAGCGCGGCGGCAATTTTAACCAGCTGATGAGCGAGATCCGCTCGATGCGCGGCATGCTGGAAACGCAACTGGCCGAAATATCCTGGAGCGGCCAGCAAAAGCGCGAGCCGATCAAGGCATCGATCATGCGCGAAATGCTGGCTACCGGTTTCAGCGCAAGCCTGGCGCGCTACCTGGCCGAGAAGTTGCCCGAGAACGAGAAGACGCAGGACGGCATGAACTGGATCAAGTCGGTCCTGATGCGCAATCTCTCGACGATGGGCGATGAAAACGTGATATTCGAAAAGGGCGGCGTCTTTGCGCTGGTCGGTCCTACCGGCGTCGGCAAGACGACCACCACCGCGAAACTCGCCGCGCGCTGCGTGATGCATCATGGCGCAGGCAAGCTGGCATTGATCACGACCGACGGCTATCGCATCGGCGGCTACGAGCAGCTCCGCATCTACGGCAAGATCCTGGGCGTGATGGTGCATTCGGTGAAGGACGAGGCCGATCTGAGGATCGCGCTCGACGAACTTAAAAACAAGCATACCGTGCTGATCGATACGGCCGGCGCGGGCCAGCGCGACCAGATGGTGGCCGAGCAGGTCGCGATGCTGTCCGGCGCCGATATGCCGGTCCAGCGCCTGCTGTGCCTGCCCGCGACCTCGACCGGCGAGACGCTCAATGAAGTGGTGCGCGCCTACCGGGGGAACGGGCTGGCCGGCTGCATCATGACCAAGCTGGATGAAGCGGCGACCATCGGCAACGTGCTCGATGTGATCATCCGGCAGAAACTGAATTTGTTCTATGTCGCGAACGGGCAGCGGGTTCCCGAAGACCTGCATCTGGCCCGGCCGTCATACCTGATCGACCGCGCGTTCAAGCTCAAGCGCGAGACGGCGCCGTTCCGGTACCAGGACGAAGAACTTCCGCTGGTGATGGCCAATACGGCGGGCCTCATGAACGATAAAAGCCTGCGCGAGGTGATGCTTGGCTAGTATCCAGTTCGATCAGGCCGAAGGTTTGCGGCGCATGGTGGCCGGACCCAGGCCGCGCATACTTACTTTTTTGTCGGCTGCGCCGGACGAGGAAAAAAGCGCCATGCTGATCAATCTCGGCGCATCCCTGGCGCGCGCGGGCAACGCGGTATTGCTGCTGGATGCCTGCTCGGCATCGCGCGGCATCGTCGCTCGCATGAATATATCGGATGGCGCGACGCTGTTGCAGGCGGCGCGCCGGGAGCGCGCGCTGAGCGATGTGGTTCGCGCGATGCCGCAGGGGTTCGGCGTCGCCACCCTGATGCGGGGCCCGCTGAATGCCGCGATGCCGGATGCGGAGCGGGCTCGCCTCGCGGCCGCGTTCGGTGCGCTGGCGAAAGCGAGCGATGTCGTCGTGATCGATGCCGAACTCAGCCCGGATGATTCGTTTCCGCTGCCGGCGATGGCCGAAGGCGAGATCGTGGTGCAGGTATCAGCCGGCGCCGCATCGATCAAGTCGGCCTATTCCATCATCAAGCGGCTCAATGCCAGGCTGGGCCGGCGTCCGTTCAGCATACTCGTGACCGGCGCCTCCGATCAGCATGCGCAGATGGTTTTTCAGAACATGGCGCAGGCCGCGAGCCGCTATCTTGCGCTCGAACTCAATTCAATCGGTTCGGTCCCGGCGGACGAGCACCTGACCCGTGCCGCCCGGCTGGGCCGGACCGTGATCGATGCCTTTCCTCTGGCGGGTGCTTCGGTCGCATTCCGCCATCTTGCCGGGCGCTTCGTCCGGTCCGACATGACGCCCTCCGGCGCCGTTCTGGGAGCCTGATGCATGTATACCGTCGAGGGCAAATCAGACAAGAACCAGCTTATTGCGCAGCATGCGCCGCTGGTGAAAAAACTGGCGCACCTGATGAAGGCCAAGCTTCCGCCGAGCGTCGAAGTGGACGATCTGGTGCAGGCCGGCATGATCGGTTTGCTCGATGCAGTCAATCGCTACGAAGAAACCCACGGCGCCCAGTTCGAAACATACGCGGTGCAGCGCATCCGCGGCGCCATGCTCGACGAATTGCGCAGCAGCGACTGGATGCCGCGCAGCATGCGCCAGAACATGCGCAAGATCGAGGTCGCGATGAACGCCCTGCAGCAGCGCCTGGGCCGTTCGCCCAATGAAAGCGAAGTCGCGCAGCAGCTCAAGCTTTCATTGAACGCGTACCAGGAAATGCTGACCGACGCCGGCGGGCATCAGCTGGTGTATTACGAGGATTTTCATGAAGGCGAAGGCAACGATCACTTTCTCGACCACTATTGTTCCGACACGGCCGACGACCCGCTGCAAAGCCTGATGAACAGCGGCTTCCGCGCCGCCGTCATCGATGCGATCCAGGCGTTGCCGGAACGTGAAAAAATCCTGATGGGACTGTATTACGAGCAGGAGATGAACCTGAAGGAAATCGGCGCGGTGATGGGCGTATCCGAATCGCGAGTCTGCCAATTGCATAGCCAGGCCATCGCGCGCATGCGCGCCAGCCTGAGGGAAAAGACGTGGACTGGGGTAGCGTAACCGGGCTCGCACTGGCGCTGGGCGGCATTCTGCTCGGGCAGGTGCTGGAAGGCGGGCATCCCGGTTCGCTGCTGCAGCCTGCCGCGTTCGTGATCGTGATGATCGGCACCCTGGGCGCCGTCCTGCTGCAAAGCGGGATACCGAATTTCTTGCGCGGCATGAAAATGACGCGACGGGTTTTTGCGCCGCCGGCCGACAACTATCAAGCCTTGCGGCGCGACATGGTTATGTGGAGCACGACCGCGCGGCGGGAAGGCTTGCTGAGCCTTGAACGCTACATGGAAAACCTGCGCGACCCGTTCCTCGCGCAAGGGCTGCGGCTGCTCGTCGACGGCGCCGATCCCGGCAAGCTGCGCGAACTGCTCGAACAGGAAATATCGGCATACGAGATGGGGGAACGGTCCGCGGTGAAAGTATGGGAAGCCGCCGGCGGCTATGCGCCGACCATCGGCATCCTGGGCGCGGTGCTGGGCCTGATTCATGTGATGGAAAATCTGTCCGATCCGAGCCGGCTCGGCGGCGGCATCGCAGTGGCGTTCGTTGCGACCATATACGGCGTGGGCCTCGCCAACCTGATCTTTCTGCCGATCGGCAACAGGCTCAAGGCGCTGGTCGGCCGCGAAGTGTTCAAGCGCGAAATGCTGGTCGATGTCTTTGCGGCGATCGCCTCGGGCGAGAATCCGCGCATGATCGAAGAGCGCATGGCGATCTATCTGAAGCAGGGTTAGTGATGTGCTTTGTAATTGGCCGAATACAAAAGGTGTCATTCATCCGATCATCGTTGCAGGCCGTTTTCCGTTGAATGCCTATTGCCATGGCTCGAAAAAAATACCAGGAAGAACCCGAAAATCACGAGCGCTGGCTGGTGTCGTATGCCGATTTCATTACACTGCTGTTCGCTTTCTTCGTCGTGATGTACGCGATTTCATCGGTCAATGAAGGCAAGTACCGGGTGCTTTCGAATGCGCTCGGCAGCGCATTCGGCCGGGTGCCGCCAGCCCCGCCCGCGGTCAGGGAGAAGGAGTTGCCGGCGATTCCCGCGCTGCCGCTGCGGCTGTTGCCGCTGCAAAAGCGCCACCCCGTCGACGCCGCGTTGCGCCGCGAGCGCGAACAGATGACAGGCATCGCGCGCAGTTTGCTCAAGGCGCTTGCGCCGCTCGTCAGCCAGGGCACGGTGCGCGTCACCCAGACGCTGCGCGGCGTCAGCGTCGAAATCAATGCCAGCGTGCTGTTCGCCCCCGGCGAGGCAAGATTGAGCAGCGAGTCGAGCCAGGCGCTGAAGGCAGTGGCGCTGGTTCTGAAGGACGATACGCATGCGATACAGGTCGAAGGGCATACTGATAACATGCCGATCGGCAATACGCTTTTCCCTTCCAACTGGGAGCTGTCGGCGGTACGCGCCAGCAGCGTGGTACGGCTGTTCGTCGATAATGGCATTGCCGATAATCGCCTGGTGGCGGTCGGCCACGGATCGAATCAGCCGGTGGGCTCCAACGATACGGCCGCGGGCCGGCTGCGCAACCGGCGCGTGGAACTGATGATTCTGTCGGGATTGCCGGATGTGGCGACGGAGGTGCCGGTTGGAAGCGCGCAGGGCAAGTAAATTTTTTTTCGTGTTCCATCGGACACGAATTCACCAATTCCGGAAAACTCTTGAATAACACTCGATCACCGATTACCGCCGCGCCCGCCATTTCGATTGCAGCCGGCGACGAAGCATGCGCCGCGCGCGACCGCCTGTTGAAGAAGATCAGCGAGGATACCGACTTGCCCGCGCTCGGCAGTTCGGTCTCGCGTGTGGTGCAGCTCGCCTCGTCGGACGACGAAGCGGTGCGCGATCTTGCGCATTTCGTGCTGTCGGACGTCGCGCTGACGCAGAAAATCCTGCGCCTGTCCAATACCGTGTGCTATCGCACCGCTTTCGGTACGCCGGTGACGACGATTTCCAAGGCGATCTTTCTGCTCGGCTTCGAAACCGTCAAAACCAGCGCGCTGGCGATGCTGCTGGTGGACGGCATGTCGGGAAAGCATGCGCATGGCGTTCGGCTCGAGCTGGCTTATGCGCTGAGCGCAAGCGTGGTCGGGCGCGAACTCGCGCGGCGCAGCCATTTCAAGGATGCGGAAGAAGCGGCCGTGGCCGCACTGTTCAAGAACATGGGACGTTTGCTGGTTGCGGCGCACGACCACACGCTTTACGGCGAAATCGCCGCGCTGATCGAAAGCGGCACGCATACGCCGGCCCAGGCGTCGATGCAGGTGCTGGGCTGCAGTTTCGATTTGCTGGGGGGCGCCGTTTTGAAGGAGTGGCAGATTCCGGATACGATCATTCATGCGCTGGCGCCGCTTGCTCCGGGCGTGCTGAAACCGCCGAAGAACCGGCAGGAATGGATGCAGCAGGTTGCCGCATTCAGCACGGCGGCCGCTACGCTGATTCCACGCATGAACGATTCGGGATCGGATGCCGCGAGCCGGGGACTGCTGACGCGGTTCGGCACCGCACTGGATCTGGACCAGGATGGATTGATCGAATTGTTCGCTACCGTGGCGGCGGAAACGCGCGCGCTGACCGATAACGCGGACCTGGTGCTGACGCCGCCCGAACCGGACGAGGCAGACCCCGCATCATCGGCAGCGCAAGCCGAAGCAGCGGAAGAAGGCCTGCCCAGCGAATTGCTGCTCGTCGCAACCGGGCACGACAGCCTGCAGGTCGATGCGCGCTACGCCAGCGGAAAACCGGTGAATGCGCGCGACCTGCTCATGGCCGGCGTGCAGGACGTGACGGAGATGATGGCTTCCGGCCGCTGCAAATCGAACGACCTGATCATGCTGGCGCTGGAAACGCTGTACCGCAGCATGGGATTCCGCTTTGCCGCCGTGTGCCTGCTCGACATCAAGCGCAACCAGTTCCGCGCCCGCATTGCGCTCGGCGAAGACAATGTCGCGCGCCAGGCCGGCTTCGTTTTTTCAGCGGTTTCCGCGCGGGATGTTTTCCATCTCGCGATGGAAAATGATGCCGATCTGATGATCTCGGACGCCGGCAATGCCCGGATCCGCAACCTGATTCCGGACTGGCACCGGAGGCTGCTGCCAGACACCGGCAGCTTCATCCTGCTGCCGCTGCTATTGCAGAAAAAACCGGTCGGCCTGTTCTACGCCGACCGCTTGCAAACCGCGCCGGAAGGCGTGCTGCCGGACGAGACGGCGCTGATCAAGATGTTGAAGGGACAAGTGCTGGCCGCTTTGCATGCGCGTTGATGACGGCTTGGCCGATTGCGCCGGATAGCGCGGAGCTGCCTGCAGGGACCGGAAGATATCGGGGCCTTGCATGGCGTGCATGCTTCCAGCGCTTCACAAGAGAAAGATGCAATGCGTCCGGGCCGGGTGTCGGTTCGAGCGCTTCGGGAGGAGCCAAGGTTGTATGAAAGTGGGCACTATCGCGGTGCTCACTTTCTTTTGCACTATCGCATGAATCAAAGCAGTCTTACTGCCGGTCATCCTGTCCTCGTTTCCAGCTACCCGAATCTTATCTGCCAACAAGCGCAGGTATTGCTTTGAGAATTCGCTTTCCAGATCCAGTACTTTGTTCGCATGGCGGTGCCAAATGCAGAAAGCTGGCTTGCATTGAGCTTGTCTAGTGACAACCTGGTCCTGACGTGTTCCTGCCATTTCAATCAGAATTGATTCACGCCTTGCCTTGAGCTTCTGCGCCTGTTCCTGCAAAGCGCCATTCATCGGCAAAATCCCTTTTCAACCGCTTCATAAAAGCGCCCTATAACCAGCTCTACCCGCATTCCTATAGTCGGCTGTGGAAGTTCAAAAACCTAGATTTACGGCTGTATCTATCTGGCAACGTATGGTAGTGTTTGATGCCTTTTGTTTAATTGTATTTGTTTGTATTTGTAGGCCTCCGTGTTACTCCGACGAGGCCTTTCTTCTAACTGGAACCCTTAAGAGACTACCCCATTAGATGAGAACAGTGATTTCCCAGTTACCAGATTTATTCCAATCGGGAAGGCAAGAAGCATCGCCTAAAAAGTAGGTATTTTTATTATGGATATAAGAAAATGAAGCCAAAACTTTTTATTGGTTCGTCAGTTGAGGGACTAAAACTTGCGCATGCTTCTCAACAAAATTTGCGGCGCGCTGCAGAAGTGACGGTATGGGATCAAGGAATTTTTGGACTTTCATCAACTGTATTGGAATCGTTGATCGAAGCATTAAATCGATCCGACTTTGGTTTATTTATTTTTTCTCCGGACGATGTGGCAGTAATTCGAGGGAAGGAAAGCTCAGTAGTAAGAGATAACGTAATTTTTGAACTGGGTCTATTTATTGGCAAACTTGGAAAGCGCCGCTGTTTTTTCATGATTCCAGAGGATGCAGAAGACATTCACTTGCCTTCTGATCTTGTTGGAATTCAGCCTGCTGGATACGAGACCGGTCGTAGTGACAATAATCTTCAAGCTGCTACTGCAGCGTCATGTCATCAAATTCGCGATGCAATAACGAAACTTGGCCCGTCTTCGTACGCAAGTACCACAGGTGCAGAAGCGCTACAAGTTGCAGCAAGCAATAAATCAGCTTTTACCGAAGAACAAGAAGTAATTAACTCCTCTGGAACTCAATCTTCTATTGCAGCAATGGAAGACGGCAGTCCGGCCATTATATTAAGCAATATATCGGAGACCGCAAACGAAGATAAACCTAGCCAAGTACGGGCAGAAGAAGGTGAAAACACAAATATTTCGGATTCCGATTGGTTCAAAGCCTTTATTGATGACAGAAATGATGAAGCATTACGTCTATTACAAGCTGAGATTGATGCTGAAACTGAACCTGAAAAGATTGCAGAGATGAGAGGTATATCGGCGGCAGTAAAACAAATGAGTGGCGCTTCAGATTGGGAAGATGACTTCAAACGCGTGTTAGCGGATTATCCCGATCTAAAGGCGCCACAAGTAAGTTTTGTTCGCCGATATATAAATGCAGAAATGCCTGATGCCGCCTTTGCTTTAATAGATGACATCGAGAAAAAATTCGAGGCGACTGCTGAGGCAAGCATGCTTAGGGCCGAAGTTTTTGGGGACCTTGGACAAGATGATGCGGCAGTGAGTGTATTGGAGATCGGTATACAAACTGAACCGAATAACGTCGATCTTTATCTCGCACTAGGCAGAAAATATAAAAAAATGGAGCAAAGTGCGAAGGCGATTGGGACTTTTCATAAGGCTTTGAAGGTTTGTTCGAAAAAAACGGAACTGCTAGAAGAATTTGCAAGTTTATTAAGTGATGAAAATAAGAATGAGGCCACGTTAAATTTATATCAAAGATTATTAACGATTGAACCTAAAAATTCTCGATTCACAACGCTTTTTGGCAACACTTGTTTGCAACTTGATTTATATGACATGGCAATGTCCAAATACGAAAAAGCAAATGAGCTTACTGAATGGAAGGAAGCTTGGATTCTTGGAAATATAGGTAATTTGTACGTATATCGCGGTTTCTTCACAAAAGGGATCGAATATTTAAATAAAGCTCTTGATATCGACAAAAACTCACAATACGCGCACGAACGGCTTGCGAGCGCTTTGAAACAAAAAGAGGCGCAAACCAAGCGTTACGAAGAACTATTAATTCTTGGGAGAAAGGAAATTGCGCAGATAGGCCAAATCGAAAACCAATCTCAACTTTCCAAAGAATGAAAAATTGCTAATTGGTACCGCTACTATAAAATATTACGGGAGTAAAGAATGGCATGGAATAATCTAACGCAATTGCAGTCTCGCCAATTTTGTTGTGGATTCTGCGGCAATGTCGTTGCTGCAGATCGTGGGTTCTTCCAACAGAACGGCAGCCGTAAGGTCTATCCATGTCCACACTGTGACAAGCCGTCTTTCTTCGACGAATATGGCAATCAAATTCCTGGCATAGCTCCTGGCAACGAGATCGGCCACCTTCCGAAAGAACTGGAAACGATTTACAACGAAGCGCGACGCGCTGTCTCAGTAAATGCCTACACGGCAGCAGTCCTGACTTGTCGAAAATTGCTTATGCATATAGCGGTTCAACAAAAGGCCGAAGAAGGTAAGTCGTTCGTATTCTATGTAGAATATCTTGCAGACAATGGGTATGTTCCGCCGCATGGCAAAGGATGGGTAGATCACATCCGAAAGAAGGGAAATGAAGCGACTCACGAAATTGTTTTGATGTCACTGAGTGACGCTACAGAACTCATTTCATTCATAGAAATGCTTTTAAAGTTTATATATGAGTTTCCGGGGCGTATTCCGGTAGCAAAATAATTGAGACGTTGTCGATGCAATAGTCTTCAGCCTATGTGTCTTCTAAACGCTTTTGAATTTAAAATTTAAGGAAAAGGCTTATTTCCCAGTTGCTAGATTTGTCCTGACCGGGGAGCCGAAAAACAGCCGGTATTGCCAAGAAGCCCGATAATTTTTTCAAGGCCGGATTCCGGGCCGTGATTTGAATGACTTGATCCTGCCGCTTTGCGGGCACAGGAATTGATTTGCAAATAGCGGCGGCTGCCGGAAAAATCGAACTGATGTGGCGGATCAGCCGACAACGAGACCGCGCGCGGCCGTCTTGGTGCTGTGCTGTCCATCCGGGCCGTAGAAATTTTCGCTTTGCGCAGTGCCTCGCATCGCGTTCAGGATCTTCTGATTGTGCGCCATGCGGGTGCCGATGAGCAGGCCGTTGGTTCGATTGAGCTCTTTCCCGGAACGCGCCATATCCAACAGTTCCGCCCAGGATTTTCCAGCGGCTGCGGCGACATTGTGCTGTCCGGCCGCATCCAGCCATGCCTGCATGCCTGCTTCTTCAGCGGGAAATCCGGCTGCGCCCAGCGCCTTGTGACGCAGTTGGGCCAGTTCGGCCATGCGCGCGACCAAGGCCGCTTTCCGGACGGTCAGCGAACCCAATGCTTCGATGTCCGCTTCGATCAACTGCGCCTGTTCCTGCCTGAGGCATTGCAGCAGATCGCGCGCTGCCCCGAGTTCGTCGCCGAGTGTGCTTGCAGGGCCGGTGCCGGAAGAGTGCATGTTCAATCCTTCCGTTTCCGGATCAGATCCTTGACCGTCGCCATCAGTCCGTCCGCGACCTTTTCGGCATCGACCTGAAACTGTCCATTGGCGATGGCGGCCTTGATCTCGCCCACTTTTTTCGTGTCGAATACGCTGCTGCCGGCCACCTGACCCGCCAGCGATTGCAATTGCGAGGACAGATGGACGTTATTGTCCGACGAGGTTTTGCCTGCGTCCGCCTTCTCGGGGCTCTTGTTTGCGCCGGTCTGCGTCGATGCAATGCCCAGGCCCGGAGTTTTCTTGATCGAGTCATTAATTTTCACGACATCATCCTCGTTTGTTTATGGCTGAAAGCCTCTGCCTTGCCTCATTATCGGCGATTTCGCCGCGAACTTTAGGGGCCGGGCGGCATGACATTGTCAATAGGACACTTCGACGATGCCGCCGGTTTTCGCGACGCCGCTGACTACCTGACCGGTCGAAGTGCGCGCCTGGATCACCTGGCCTTCGCTGCCGCCGGCCAGCGCGCGGCCTTCGGCCGACACGCTAAAACCCGGCCCGGCCGATATCAGCCGCACCTGTTGTCCCTGCTGCACTGCCTGCTGGCTGCGCAATGCGTCCTGCCGCAGCGGCGCACCCAGCTGCACGGATCGGGTAACCGTATGACCGACGGCTTGCAATGCATCCGTGATCACGCCGGGAGGCAGAGCGGTCAGATCGCCTTTTATCTTCGCAATGTCGTTCGGGCCGATGTTCTGGCCTTGCACCAGCGGCACGGCGGCCGCTATGTAATCGGCACGCACGCGCACCGTTGCCGGAATATAAACCGTCCATGGCGCCGGCACGATGCAGCGCACGCCGACCGTGGTCTTGCCCCAGGCGCGGCTGCCGTTCGGCAGAAATGCTTCAGGCGCGGCACAGGCGCTCAGATTCAGGCGCGGGTCGATCGCGCCGACCGCGATGTCGACCTGGCCGGGCAGTCCGGCCGCTTGCACATGGAGGAATTGTTCGACCGCACGGCGCAGCGTCGCGTGATCCTGGCGCGGAGCGTCGACGTCGTTCGCCAGGGCGGCGCGCGCCAGCAGCATAAGCAGAACGAACGAGATTTTGATGGATGGATTCATGATGGCCAAGGGCTTTATTACACGAGCCATCTTACGTGCGAGGCGCTTTGCCAAAGCGCGGAACAGGCTGGCGTTTTCCGGTCTGATCGGCCGATCAAGGCACTCGCCGCATCCTTATGATCAAGGCTATACAAATCCATTATCGGCACAGGTTCCCGTTTCTTCAGCCGGTAATTTGCGGAGATTGCCATGATCGGAAAACTTGACGACGCACTCGGCTTTCATGAAGCGGCGCTGAACCTGCGCGCGCAGCGCCAGCAGTTGCTGGCATCGAACATCGCCAATGCCGATACGCCTAACTACAAGGCGCGCGATATCGATTTCAACAAGGCGCTGCAAAGCGTAATGGCGCGCAGCGCGCCGGTTTCGACCGGACTCGTCAAAACCGCCGCGGCCCATCTTGACGGAACCGGCAACGCCGCATCCGGCGCCGCGCCGCTGCTGTACCGCACCGTACAGCAAGGCAGCGTGGATGGCAATACCGTCGATATGGACGTCGAACGCAACCAGTTCACGGACAACGCATTGCGCTACGAAGCCAGCGTCACGCTGATCAGCGGACAGATCAAGAACCTGCTCGCCGCCATCCAGGGATAAACCATCATGTCGCTATTCAATATTTTCAATGTCGCCGGTTCCGCAATGAGCGCGCAGGGCCAGCGCCTGAACGCGGTCGCCAGTAATGTGGCCAACGCGGACAGCGTCACCAGTTCCACCGGCCAGCCTTACCGCGCCAAGCAGGTAGTCTTCAGCGCGGTCACCGGCGCCGACCCCGCCGCCAGCGGCGTCAAGGTGCTGCAGGTGATCGAGGATGCGTCGCCGCCGAAGATGGTGTACGACCCGAAGCATCCGCTTGCGGATGAAAAGGGATATGTCGCAATGCCCAACGTCAACGTGGTGGAGGAAATGGTCAACATGATTTCCGCGACCCGTTCCTATCAGAACAATGTCGACACCATGAACGCTGCAAAGAACATGCTTCTCAAAACACTCACGATCGGCCAATAGAAAGGCTCCACATGACCACCATATCCGACACTCCCGTTTCTTCCAGCCTGCTGACAACGATGAATCCGGTCCAGGCAAGCGCCACTGACACTGCTTCCGCGACCCAGGACCGCTTCATGAAACTGCTCGTTACGCAAATGCAGAATCAGGATCCGCTCAATCCGCTCGACAATGCGCAAATGACGAGCCAGCTGGCGCAACTGTCGACCGTGACCGGCATCGACAAGGTGAACGCAACGCTCCAGGCGCTGCAGGGGAGCTTCCAGTCCGGCCAGTCGCTGCAGGCGACCAGCATGATCGGCCACGGTGTTTTTGCGCCGGGTTCGACCCTGACCCTGTCCGGCGGCAACGCCTTGCTGGGCGTCGATCTTTCCGGGCCGGCCGACAGCGTGAAGGTGACGATTCGCGATGCTTCCGGCAAAGCGATCCACACCATGGATCTCGGCGCAAGCGACACCGGCACGCTGCCGCTGGCGTGGGATGGCAGCACCGATAGCGGCAGCGCGGCCGCCGACGGCCAATACAGCTTTGAAATCGCCGCGGTGCGCGCCGGGCAGACGGTCGGCGCGACGCCACTGGCGTTCGGCCAGGTAGTCAGCGTGTCGAGCGGCGCCCAGGGCGTGAAGCTTAATGTTCCGAACATCGGCGCGGTCAATCTGGCCGACATCCGCCAGATCCTTTGAATCGATTCCGGAACAGACACAATACCAGGAGAAAAAAATGGGTTTCCAGCAAGGCTTGAGTGGTTTGAATGCGGCGTCGAAAAGTCTGGACGCGATCGGCAACAACGTCGCCAATGCCAACACGGTAGGATTCAAGGCGGCGCAGGCGCAATTCGCGGACGTCTACGCCAGCTCGCTGACCGGCGCCGGCGCATCCCAGCTCGGCATCGGCACCAAGGTTTCGCAGGTGGCGCAGCAGTTCAGCCAGGGCAATGTCACCGCATCCAATAATCCGCTCGATATCGCAATCAATGGCGGCGGCTTTTTCCGCATGAGCAACAACGGCTCGATCACGTATGGCCGCAACGGCCAGTTCCAGCTCGACAAGAACGGCTATATCGTGAATGCCACCGGCAGTCGGCTGACCGGCTTTCCCGCCAATGCGCAAGGCGCGCTCTCAACCGGCGCGCCAACCGATCTGAATATCAACACGGCGGACCTGCCGCCGGCCGCGACAGTGAAGGTGGCCGCGATACTGAATCTCGATTCGAGTGAGCCGGTGCCGGCAACGACCACTTTTTCGCTGACCGATCCGACCAGTTACAACAAGGCCACTTCGGTGTCGGTATTCGACAGCCTGGGCAATTCGCATGTGCTGCAAACCTTTTACGTGAAAACCGGCACCACCGGTCAATGGGATGTCTACGCCGCCGCCGACAACACGCTGCTGACGACCACTGCCGGCGCCGGGAAAATCGGCACGCTTGCGTTCGGAACCGACGGCATGCTCGACAGCACAACGCTGGGTGCCATGCCGTTCGACGCGCCGATACCCGCGCTGCAAGGTGCTGCCGCCTTTACACCGAAGTTCGACTACACCGGCACCACGCAATTCGGTTCCGCATTCAGCGTCAACACATTGAACCAGGACGGCTATGCTTCCGGCCGTCTGTCGGCTTTCAACGCCGGCGCGGACGGCATCATTACCGGCCGCTACACCAACGGAAAATCGGCTGTGCTCGGCCAGGTCGTGCTGGCAAATTTCACCAATCCAAATGGACTGCAACCGCTCGGCAACAACGTCTGGGCCGAAACCTCGGCTTCCGGTGCGGCGCTGGTCGGCGCGCCGAGCACGGGCAGCCTGGGCGTGCTGCAATCGTCCGCGGTCGAGGATTCCAACGTCGATCTCACCGCCGAACTGGTCAACATGATCACCGCGCAGCGCGTCTATCAAGCCAATGCGCAAACCATCAAGACGCAGGATCAGGTATTGCAGACGCTGGTGAATCTGAGGTAACAGGCCATCCTATTTTCAAGGAACAAGCAATGCGGACCGCAGGAGGAAACAGATGGACCGTCTGATCTACACCGCCATGAGCGGCGCCAAGCATATCCTGGAGCAGCAGGCCAACACCTCGCATAACCTGGCCAATGCCGCGACCACCGGATTCCGCGCGCAGCTCGATTCATTCCGCGCCGTGCCGGTGATCGGCGGCAGCTTGCAGACGCGGGCGTTCGTGGTCGATTCGACGATCGGCACCGATTTCACGCCGGGGCCGCTGCAGCAGACCGGACGCGATCTCGACGTTGCGGTGCAGGGCAAGGGCTGGATCGCGGTGCAACTGGAAGACGGATCGGAAGCGTATACCCGGCACGGCAACCTGAAACTTTCCGAGAACGGCGTATTGCAAACGCAGAGCGGCATCAACGTGCTGGGCGACGGCGGCCCGATCAGCATTCCGCCGGATGTGTCGATCACGATCGCGAAGGACGGCACGGTGTCCGGAATATCGACGGCTACGACTCCCGCCGCCGTCACCGTATTCGGCCGGATCAAGCTGGTCAATCCGCCGGAAGAGTCGATCGTGCGCGGCGACGACGGATTGTTCCGCACCAAGGACGGCAGTCCGGCCGACGCCGATGCCGGCGTCAGCGTGCAGGGCGCGGCGCTCGAAGGCAGCAACGTCAATGTGGTCGATGCGATGGTCAACATGATCAGCCTGTCGCGGCAGTTCGAAATGCACATGAACATGCTGAAGAATGCCGAGAGCAACGCATCGAAAGCAAGCCAGCTTCTCGCTTTGAGCTAGCAAACCGGGATCACAATGAAAACAGGCTGCCGGCGCGCGTAATGCAGATTGAGCGCCGGCGACGAAACAGGCTTCTTGGAGAATGAAATGATTCGATCACTATGGATTGCGAAAACCGGTCTGGATGCGCAGCAAACGCAGATGGACGTCATCGCCAACAATCTGGCCAATGTCAGCACCAGCGGCTTCAAGCGTTCGCGCGCGGTATTCGAAGACCTGCTGTACCAGACGATGCGCCAGCCGGGCGCGCAATCGTCGCAGCAGACGCAATTGCCGTCCGGCCTGCAGGTCGGCACCGGCGTGCGTCCGGTCGCCACCGAGCGCATCTTCACCCAGGGCAATCTGCAGCAGACCAGCAACGATAAAGACGTCGCGATCCAGGGCAACGGTTTTTTCCAGGTGCTGCTGCCGGATGGAACCACCGCCTACACGCGCGATGGTTCGTTTCAAGTGGATAACCAGGGACAACTGGTGACGTCCAGCGGCTTTGTGCTGCAGCCCGCCATTACCATTCCGGCCAACGCGCAAAGCATCACGTTCGGCCGCGACGGCACGATTTCGGTGACGCAGGCAGGCGCCGTGGCGCCGACCCAGGTGGGCGCGCTGCAACTGGCGACGTTCGTGAATCCGGCCGGGCTGGAAAGCAAGGGCGAGAATCTGTATGTCGAAACCGGCGCGTCGGGCGCCGCCAACACCAATACGCCGGGCACCAACGGCGCGGGCATGCTGTCGCAAGGCTATGTGGAAACATCGAACGTCAATGTCGCGGAAGAACTGGTCAACATGATCCAGACCCAGCGCGCTTATGAAATCAACAGCAAGGCGATCACGACTTCGGACCAGATGCTGCAAAAACTTACCCAGCTATGAACCTGTCTGCCGCTTTTCAGATGCGCTCGCAACATGGCAACGGTCCGGCGATCAAGGCGCTCTTTGCCGTCGTGGCGTGCGGCGTGCTGGCGGGTTGCGCAACGGTGCCGGATTCGATCGTGCAGAAGCCGTCCGCGATCAGGCCGCAGCCGGTTGCGGCAGCCGCGCCTGCCAATGGCGCGATCTTTCAGACGGCGGCATATCGGCCGATGTTCGAAGACCGCCGCGCGCGCCTGATCGGCGATCTGCTGACGATCGTGATCAACGAAAAGACCACCGCAGCCAAACAGGACACCGGTTCCGCCAGCAAAACCGCAGGCACATCGTTCTCCGTTCCCAAGCTGCTCGGCTTGCCGGCCACTACCACCGACAGTCTGGGCGTGAATACCGCGACATCGAACAAGTTTGAAGACAAGGGCGCGGCAAGTTCCAGCAACAATTTCAGCGGCACGATGGGCGTCACGGTGACCGACGTGCTGCCGAACGGGAATCTGGTCGTCAGCGGAGAAAAGCAGATCGCGATGGACAAGGGCATCGAATTCATCCGGTTTTCCGGCATCGTGAATCCGGATACGATCGCCACCGGCAATCTGGTGTCGTCGACCCAGGTAGCCGATGCGCGTGTCGAATACCGCACGAATACGCGGCTCGATGCGGCAGACGTCATGTCGCAGATGGCCAGATTTTTTCTGAGCGTCTTGCCGCTTTAGGATTATGAGATCGGAAAGCCGAATGAAAAACGAATGCATGCCGATGTCCGCCTGCAAAATTTTTTTCCGCGCCTTGATTTGCGCCGCCTGTCTGCTGACGGCGGCCGCAGGCCATGCCGAACGTCTGAAGGACCTCGCGAGCATCCAGGGCGTCCGGCAGAATCAGTTGCTCGGCTACGGCCTGGTCGTGGGTCTGGACGGCAGCGGCGATCAGACCACCCAGACGCCGTTTACCGTGCAAAGCGTGATCAGCATGCTGCAGCAACTGGGCGTCAATCTGCCGCAGGCCACCAGCCTGCAACTGAAAAACGTCGCCGCGGTGATGGTCACCACATCGCTTCCGCCGTTTGCGCAGCCCGGCCAGACGCTGGATGTTACGGTGTCGTCGATGGGCAACGCCAAGAGTTTGCGCGGCGGCACGCTGTTGATGACGCCGCTGAAAGGCGCCGATGGACAGATTTACGGCATGGCGCAAGGGAATGTGCTGGTCGGTGGAGCAGGCGCGGCGGCCAACGGCAGCAGGGCGCAGGTGAATCATCTGAGCGTCGGCCGCATCTCGGCCGGTGCGACGGTGGAGCGTGCCGTGGCAACTTCGCTCGGCCAGGGAAATCTGGTTTACATGGAATTGAATGAAAGCGACTTTTCCACCGCGAGCAGGGTGGTGGATGCCGTCAACAAGCGCTTCGGAAACGACACGGCAGCGGCGCAGGACGGACGCGTCATCCGGGTGCGCGCACCGGCCGGCAGCGACGAGCGCGTGGCGTTCCTGGGCGCGCTGGAGAGCATCAGCGTCACGCCGGCGCAGATGAGCGCCAAGGTCATCCTCAATGCACGCACCGGATCGATCGTCATGAATCAAGCCGTGACGCTCGATTCCTGCGCCGTGGCGCACGGCAATCTGTCGGTGATCATCAACACCGGCAACTCGGTCAGTCAGCCCAACGCGCTGGCCGGCGGCCAGACGGTGGTGGTGCAGAATTCCCAGATAGAGATCAAGAAGGAACCCGGCCAGGTGATGCTGCTCAACAGCGCCGCATCGCTGGCGGATGTGGTCAAGGCGCTCAACGCGATCGGCGCCACGCCGCAGGATTTGCTGGCGATACTGCAGGCGATGAAAGCATCGGGTTCGTTGCGCGCCGAGCTGGAGATCATATAGTGCGGTTCGATCGCAAGCAGGCCGCGCAATGATCAATCAAGCCGATCTTTCCGCAAAGCTTGCGGCGGACAGCAATGACTTGAACGCATTGCGGCAGTCCGCCAGGCAGAATTCGCCGGAGGCGCTGAAAGCGGCCGCCAAGCAGTTCGAGGCGTTGTTCATGAACATGGTGATGAAGAGCATGCGCGATGCGACGCCGCAAGACGGATTGTTCGACAGCGAACAGAGCAAGATGTACACGTCGATGCTGGACCAGCAGATCAGCCAGAATTTCGCCAAGCGCGGCATCGGCCTGGCGGATGCGCTGATTCGCCAGCTGTCGAATAACGGCGGCAGTCCGCTGCCGTCGATCAAGCCGGAACAGACGACTCCTGCGACCGGTTTGCCCGGCGCGGCAATCCAGCCGGATAACCGTTATCCGCCCCAGTCTTCGCATGCAAAGGCATTCCAGGATCGTCTCGCGGCGCATGCCGAAGAAGCCAGCCGCATTACCGGCATCCCTGCCAAATTCATGCTGGGCCAGGCCGCGCTGGAAAGCGGATGGGGCAAAAAGGAAATCGTCGCGGCCGACGGCACCGCCAGCTATAACCTGTTCGGCATCAAGGCGACCGGCGGCTGGAAGGGCAAGGTGGTCGAGGTTGCCACCACCGAATACGTCGACGGCGTCGCGCAAAGAAAAATGGAAAAATTCCGCGCCTATGATTCGTACGCCGACTCGTTCAAGGACTACGCCGGCATGCTCCGCAACAATCCGCGCTACCGGAACGTGCTGGCCAATGCGCAGGATGCGGTCGGTTTTGCGCAGGGATTGCAGCGCGCCGGCTACGCAACCGATCCGGATTACGCAGCCAAGCTGACCCGCATCATCAAGCAGTCGTTGTCGGCTTGATAATTGATTGAACAGGACCATCGAATCGTCCGCCTAAAGTTTTCAGGCGGCGTGCCGATGATAGTGATATCGCGACATAGAAGACAGGATCATGGCCAATATTCTCAGCGTCGGTCAAAGCGCGCTCGCCGCAGCGCAAGCAGGGCTCGTCACGACCGGGCACAATATCGCCAACGCGTCCACGCCCGGATACAGCCGGCAAATCGTGGTTCAGAGCGCACTCGCCGGGCAGGATAGCGGCTTCGGCTACATCGGCAAGGGCACCGAGGTGACTGGGGTGAACCGGGTCTACAACGAATTTCTCGGCAACCAGGTGCTGTCCGCGCAAACGTCCAAAAGCCAGCTCGACAGTTACTACACGCAGATCCAGCAAATCAATAATATGGTAGCCGACCCTACCGCCGGCCTGTCGCCCGCGCTGCAGGATTTTTTCACGGGCGTGCAGAATTTGAGCGCCGACCCCAATTCGGCGGCGGCACGGCAATCGCTGCTGTCCTCGGCCGATTCGCTGGCGGCGCGCTTTCAGGGGCTCGACGCCCAGGTGAGCGAGATTCGCCAAGGGGTCAACGACCAGATCACCGCCGGCATCAATGATATCAACGTGTATGCCAAGCAGATCGCGCAACTGAACGACGCGATCGACAAGGCGCAGCAAGCGTCCGGCGGCAGCCCTCCGAACGACCTGCTCGACCAGCGCGACCTGGCGGTGGCTAATTTGAGCAAGGATGTCAAGGTTTCGGTGGTCAAGCAGAACGGCAGCTACAACGTTTACATCGGCAACGGCCAGCCGCTGGTTATCAGCAACAAGACTTACAATCTGGCGGCAGCCGTGTCGCCCACCGATCCGAGCCGGGTCGAAGTCGCTTATCAAAACAACGGCACCACTACGATTCTTGCCGAAAACGGTCTGACCGGCGGCTCCCTGGCCGGGCTTTTCGAGTTCCGCGCGAATACGCTGGACCCCGTGCAAAATGCGATCGGCCGCGTGGCGACCGTGCTCGCCACCACATTCAACGCGCAGCACAGCCTCGGGCAAGACCAGACCGGCGCGCTGGGCGGAAAATTTTTCAATGTCGCCGATCCGCTGATCACTGCCAGCAGCAACAACGGGGCGGGCGGCGTATTGACGGCCAGTATCAGCGATGTCGGTCTGCTGACTACCAGCGACTATCGATTGCAAGTTACCGCCGCCGCGGTTGCCGCCGATCCGGCGGCTACCCCGCCGGTCGTGGCCGCGCCTGCGGCTTACACGGTGATGCGGCTGTCGGACGGCAAGGTATTTTCAGCGTCGCCCGCAACTGTCGACGGCGTCGATTTCGCCGTATCGGGCACACTGACGGCAGGCGACGAGTTTCTCGTCAGGCCGACCGCGAACGGCGCCAACGCCGCGCTCGGATTCAGCGTCGCAATTACGGACAAGGCCGCCATCGCGGCGGCGGCGCCGATCCGCAGCACGCCTGCCGCGGCAAATACCGGCTCGGGCACGATCAGCGCGGGAACCGTGGACACGCCGCCGCCGCCCAATACCGATCTGCGGCAACCGGTAAAGATCACTTTTACTTCGGCTACGACATTCGATGTCACCGGCACCGGCACCGGGCTGCCGGCAAATGGTGTGGCGTATACGCCGGGTGCGGACATCAGCTACAACGGATGGACCGTGCAGATCGCCGGCGCCCCGGCCAACGGCGATGCGTTCACGGTCGGCCCCAATATCTCAGGGGTCGGCGACAACCGCAATGCGCTGCTGCTGGGCGGGCTGCAAAGCGCCAACACGGTCGACAACAACAGCACCTCGTTACAGGGTGCCTATTCGCAGCTGGTCAACATGGTCGGCAACAAGACCCGCGAGCTGAAAGTCACCAGCGGCGCCGCGCAGCAACTGTACACGTCGACGGTGAACGCACAGCAGGCGGAATCGGGTGTCAATCTCGACGAAGAGGCGGCCAACCTGCTGCGTTATCAGCAGGCATACCAGGCCGCCGGCAAGGTCATGCAGACGGCGAGCGCTCTGTTTGCCGTCCTGCTCACACTGGGTGGATAAAGGGTTTAATCATGCGCATCAGCACCAATACCATGTTTGACACGGGCATAAGCCGCATCAGCGACCTGCAAGCGAGCGCGGTGAAAACACAGGAGCAGCTGTCGACCGGCCGGCGCATACTGACGCCGGCGGACGATCCGATCGCCGCGGCGCGCGCGCTCGACCTCACGCAGGGACAGTCGATCAACACGCAGTTCGGCGTCAATCGCCAGAATGCAAAGGATGCGCTGTCGCAGGAAGAGGGCGTTTTGCAAAGCGTCACGAGCCTGATCCATGACGCGCAAACGCAAGCCGTGGCTGCCGGCAACGGCGCGTACGACGACACGCAGCGCAAAACCATCGCGATCGATCTGCGCACCCGCTTCGATGAATTGGTGGGACTGGCCAACAGCCGCGACGGCGTGGGCAATTACCTGTTTTCCGGTTACCAGACCACGGCGCAGCCGTATTCGCAATCCGCGGCCGGGGTCCAGTATGTCGGGGATCAGGGCCAGAAATTGCTGCAGGTCGGCGCGGCGCAGCAAATGTCGATCGGCGATTCCGGCGACGCGATATTCAACAATATCCCCGGCACGAACACTTTCGTATCGGCGGCGGCCGCCGGAAATGCCGGAAACGCCACCGTTACGCCGGCTTCGGTTGTCGATGCCGCGGCGTTGGCGCCGGCGCCGGGAACCTTCAGCTACGATGTGACGTTTACGGTCCCGGCCGCGCCCGGCATTCCCACCTATCAGGTCGATACGGTGCCGGCCGGCGGCGTTCCGGTTGCGACCGGAAACTACGTCAGCGGCCAGCCGATCCAGTTCAATGGATTGCAGATCACCGTCACCGACGGCGCCACGGTGCTCGCAACCGGCGACAAATTCACGGTGCGTCCAAGCCAGAATCAAAGTCTTTTCACGACGATGAACGACCTCATCAACCTGCTGGGGGCGCCCACCGGAACCCCGGCCGGCAAAGCCAATCTGACCCAAGGCCTGGCTACCGCCAACAGCAATCTCGCCAATGCGCTCGACAACGTTTCGGCGGTGCGTGCCTCGGTCGGTTCGCGTCTCTATGAAATCGACTCGCTCGACAGCGGCGGCAGCTACCGCGATATTCAGTACGCGCAGACGCTTTCGACACTGCAGAATGTCGACTACGCCAAGGCCATTTCCGATCTGGCGCAGCAGACGACGACGCTGACTGCCGCGCAACAATCATTCGTGAAAATATCGGGACTTTCCCTGTTCAATTTCATAACCTGACAGTCGCGGCGCAACAAGAGTAGTCGCCCTTGGCGGGCCGCTATTTATCGCCCTTCCGGACTCGAAGTAAACCGGGATGGACCTACCTGATGCGGGGCAGAGTGGCCGTCGTCATCTGCCGGATCGTCTCGAATCCTTCCTGGAACAGGCGATCCAGCGGCAGCGCCAGATAGGGAACCGATAGCGCGATCATGATGAACCCGACACTGATGGTGATCGGGAATCCGATGCCGAACAGATTGAGCTGCGGCGCTGCGCGGGTAAGGATGCCGAGCGCGATATTGGTGATCAGCAAAGCCGCGACGATGGGCAGCGAGAGCTGAACGCCCGCGCTGAAGATGCGGCCGCCCCAGCCGACCAGTTGCCGAAATAATTGACCGCTCATCGGCGCCGCCGTGATCGGCATCGTGGTGAAACTGTCCACCAGCGTCGACAGCAGCACCAGATGCAGGTTTGCCGCCAGAAAAACCATCAGCGTCAGCAGCGACAGGAACTGGCTGATCGCCGACGAGCGCCCTTGCGACTGCGGATCGAAGAAAGTCGCGAAGCCCAGCCCCATCGTCATGCCGGCGATATCGCCTGCCATTTCCACTCCCGCGAACACGATCCGCATCGCAAAACCCATGGCCGTGCCGATGATGAATTGCTGTCCGAGGATCAGCAGGCCCGGCAGCGACATCGGGTCCATCGCAGGCAATGCCGGAACCCCAGGGGCGACGATCAGCGCCAGCATGACGCCGAGGCCGATCTTGAGTCCGGCCGGCACGCTGACATTGCCGAACAGCGGCGCGGCGGCGATCAGGCCCATGATCCGGGTCAGCGGCCACACGAATGCCGCGATCCATGTATTGAGTTCGGCGCTGGTGAGGGTGATCATGCCGGCGTGTATAAAAGATGCGCGATGCCAGCCGCTTGCGCCGGCAAATGCCGCGTCATCCCACCATGCCCGGAATGCCGGTCAGCATTTCCCGCATGTAGTCGAGCATGACGGACAGCATCCACGGACCGGCGACCACCAGCGCGACGAAAATGCCGACCAGCTTCGGAATGAAGGACAGCGTCATTTCATTGATCTGGGTCGCGGCCTGAAAGATGCTGACCACCAGGCCGATCACCAGTGCGACCAGCAGCATCGGCGCCGCCACCATCAGTGTGACTTCCATCGCGTGGCGGCCGAGCGACATGACGCTTTCGGGTGTCATCGGAGACTCCTCAATAAAAACTTTGGGCAAGCGAGCCGACCAGCAGCTGCCAGCCGTCGACCAGAACGAACAGCATCAGCTTGAACGGCAGCGACACGATGGAGGGCGATACCATCATCATGCCCATCGACATCAGCACGCTGGCCACCACCATGTCGATGATCAGAAAGGGAATGAATATCGCGAAGCTGATCTGGAAAGCCGTTTTCAATTCGCTGGTAATGAAAGCCGGAACCAGCACGCGCAGCGGCACGTCGTCCGGTCCCTGCAGCTGCGCGTTGTTGGACAGCTTCACATACAGCGCCAGATCAGTCTGCCTGGTCTGCTTCATCATGAATGCCTTCAGCGGCGCCACGCCTTTATCGATTGCCTGCATCATCGTTATCTTGTTGTCCGACAGCGGCTGATAGGCATCGACATAGATTTTGTCGAACACGGGACCCATCACGAACAGCGTCAGGAACAAGGCCAGGCCGACCATTACCTGGTTGGGCGGCGCGCTTTGGGTGCCCAGCGCCTGCCGCAACAGCGACAGCACGATGATGATGCGCGTGAAGCTGGTCATCATCATCAGCGCCGCCGGCAGGAAAGACAAGGCGGTCAACAGCAGCAGCGTCTGCAGACTCAGCGAGTAACTCTGGCCGCCGCCCGGAACGGGGGTGCTGGTCAATGCCGGCAGACCTTCGGCGCCCGCAATCAGCGGTACGCTGAACAGGACCAGCGGCAGCATGCACGACGCGATCGGACGCGCCGCCTTCAAAAACGGAAACTTAATTGCCATTGCGCTTTTCGATTGTCTGTCTGAGCCAGGCGGAGAAATTCCCGGCCGGGGGCACGGCTTCCGGCTGCGCCGCATTTTCCCGGCGCGGCATGGTCGACAAGGCGTTGACCCGGCCCGGCGCGACGCCGACCACGATCCACTGATCCGCCACTTCGACCACCAGCACCCGTTCGCGGCTGCCCACCGAAACGCCGCCGACGATCCTGACCGCCGCGCCGGCCGTGATTCTTGCCGCGCCGAAGCGCTTGAGAGCCCAGGCCGCAGCGGCCATCAGGCCGAGCACGACAACCAGTCCCAGCAATACTTGCAACAGATTGCCGGCTGAAGCGGGGCTGGCCGGACCGGCCGCGCCGGCGGTCGTGCCGATCCAGAACAGGGCTGCGGGAATAATCTTGAAACGCATTATTTATTGAGCTTCCGGATACGTTCGGACGGCGTGATGATATCGGTCAGGCGTATGCCGAACTTGTCGTTGACCACCACCACTTCGCCTTGCGCGATCAGGCAGCCGTTTACCAGGACGTCCATCGGCTCGCCGGCCAGGCCGTCGAGTTCGACTACCGAGCCCTGGGCCAGTTGCAGCAGGTTTTTGATGGCGATCTTGGTGCGCCCCAGTTCGACCGTGAGCTGCACCGGAATGTCGAGGATGAAATCGATATCGTTGTGCGTGCCGCCTTTTGCGGTGTCGCCTGAAAATTCGCGGAATACCGACGGGCTCGCCGGCGGCGCCTTGATCGCGGCCGCTTCGGACTGGGTCTGTTCGGCAATCGCCGCGCCCCATTCGTCTTCTGCGGCAATCTGGGTATCGTTGTCATTCGCCATGCTCGTCTCCTTGCGAAAATTCGTTTGCACTGTGGATCAGTTTTTCGACGCGCAGCGCGTACTGGCCGTTCAGCTTGCCGTAGCTGCATTCCATGACCGGCACGCCGTCGACTTTGGCTTCCACCATTTCCGGCACCACGATCGGTATGACATCGCCGACCTTCATGTTCAGGATCGCGCCGAGCGTCGATTTGGCGATGCCGAGATCGGCGATGATTTCCACTTCGGCGGTTTGTATCTGTTGCGTCATCAGGCGTATCCAGCGCTTGTCGACTTCCAGCGTTTCGCCTTGCAGGCTGCTGGTGAGGACGTCGCGAATCGGCTCGATCATCGAATACGGCATGCAGAAATGCATTTCGCCGGTGACCGGGCCGAGTTCGATCGTGAAGGTGGTTGCGATCACCACTTCGTTCGGCGTGGCGATATTGGTGAACTGCGTGTTCATTTCCGAGCGGATGTACTCGAACTCGACCGGATAGACCGGCTCCCACGACTTGGCATAGGTTTCGAATACGATGCCCAGGATGCGCTGGATGATGCGCTGTTCGGTCTGCGTGAAATCGCGGCCCTCGACCCGTGTATGAAAGCGGCCGTCGCCGCCGAACAGATTGTCGACCAGCAGGAACACCAGATTCGGATCGAACACCATCAGCGCGGTGCCCCGCAGCGGCTTCATGTGGACCAGGTTCAGATTGGTCGGCACCATCAGGTTGCGGATGAATTCGCTGTACTTCGAAACCCGTACCGGCCCGATCGATACTTCGGCACTGCGGTGCAGGAAATTGAACAGGCCGATCCGCAACAGGCGTGCGAAGCGTTCGTTAATGATTTCGAGCGTCGGCATCCGGCCGCGCACGATGCGTTCCTGGGTCGCCAGGTTGTAAGGTCGCACGCCGGGATTGTCGACCGGAGCGCGCGCCTCGTCCTGGTCGCCGGTGACGCCTTTCAGCAGCGCATCGACTTCGTCCTGAGAGAGGAAATTCTCCGCCATGATGCTACTGGATCACGAACGAAGTGAAGAACACGTTGGATATGCCCAGCGATGCGCCTTTCGGATTGAAGGGCTGCTTCACTTGCGCAATGATCTCATCGGCCAGTTTTTTCTTGCCTTCAAGTGTCGATATTTCGGATGCCCTTTTGCTGGAAAGCATAAGGAGCACGCGGCTGCGCACTTGCGGCATGTACAGTTTGATCAGGTCCACCTCGGCCTGGTCAGCCACCTGCAAGGTAAATGCCACCTGCAAAAACTGATCGCCGCCTTCGGATTGCAGATTGACGGTAAACGGATCAAGCACGACAAAGACCGGTGTGCTTGCCGGTTCCGGTTTGGCCTTGTCGGCAGCGGCATTGGTATCGGCGCCCTGATCCAGAAAATACCATGCGCCCGCGCCGCCGCCGGACAGCAGAATCAGAATGGCCAGAATCACAAAGAGCTTCTTTCGGGATTTTTTGACGACCGGCGCTTCGGCCTCCGGCTCGACCGGTGAAACCGCTTTCGGCACGACTTTGGGAATTATCTTGGGAGTGGATGTTGCCATCTTGCTTGCTCTGATCCTGCAATAAGGGATGTGGCTATTATTGAAAAAAATCCGCGGGGCGGATGCATCGAACAGAAGGCGGAACACCGCGCATCTCCGCGCATCGAAGCCGGCTCATCCTCATGGCGTTCATGCTCCGGCCGGCTATTGTTCAGTCAAGAGAAATTCGCCGTCTTGAGAAAAGAGCCGTTCAGGAAGAACGGCTTTGAACTCAACGTCATTATCGGCGACATGTTCTTTCTCGCGACCCGCCTCCCGATATTACGCGAAGGTATCCACCAGTCCGTCCCGGACAACCGGCAGGACCGTGCGCGTTACCTGCAGCGGCCTGTCTGCGACAGTGTCCGCCGACTCGTTGTGGTTCGACGTCCGGCGCGGTTCTGCGAATGCATGTTGTTGCTGCGATGTTCCCGCATTGACGCTGGCCTGGCCCAGCTGAATGCCCGCATCGCCCAGCATCTCGCGCAGTTTCGGCAAGGCCGCTTCCAGTGCCTGCCGCACTTCCGGCTGCGCTGCGGTGAAGCTCGCGGTGGCGTGGCTATTCGAGACATTCAAGACGACTTGCAGCGGCCCCAGATCGGGCGGGTTGAGCGTCAGCGATGCACTCTGCTGCCCGCCGGCGACCATCCACACCACCTTTTGTCCGAGCGCCTGATCCCAGCCCGGCGAACCGACCTGCGGCGTGAGTTTTTCCACCGGATGACCTGCCAGCGTTTGCGCCTTGTCGAAAGCTGCCTGCTGCAGCGATGCCATCGCCGCTGCGGAGACGGCAGGCTGCGGGTCATGCATTTTGGCCGCGTCGATCTGCGTCCTGGCGAGAATCAGGTCTTGCGAAAATTTCTCGCCGCCGGCTCGCTCCAACGCGTCGCCCGGGGCGGACGTTCCGAACATCGCACCCTTTTCCGTGACGGCGTCCGCTGTTTTCTTGTTCGGTGTTCCGGGCCTCCCGATTGCGGCCGTCAATGCGTCCTTGCCGATGCGCGATCCTGCGGCAAGCGGGTCTGCCGCAGGCGCGGCGGGCGACGGCGCCGCAGCGACGATGTTTTGCGCGAACTGAGCCGCAAGCGCCAGCATTTGCGCCGGTGCGTCGCTGCTGCCGGGCGCCGCGTGGGTATCTTCAGCGGGCTTGTCTTCGTCGGCCGATCCGGCTTTGTTCGAACTTGTTGGCGATTGCGACGGCGATTGCGCCGGGGCATTGGCGCCGGCCGGTTTGCTTTCAGCGTTGCGGCGGTCCGCGATTTCGCGCGAAAGCACCTGGTTGAACTGCGCTCCGTCGTCTGCCGCGCCATTGGGCTGCACTGCGGCCGGACTGCTTGTCGAAATGCCGGCCGGATTCGGTATCGTTGAGA
>JAQGLW010000119.1 GCA_028292665.1 Herminiimonas sp. | reverse complement strand
GCACCGCGGTGCCGTTGGTGATGACGGCCACCAGATTGCCGCGCGCGGTGTATTTGAATGCGTTTGCAGGATCGGCGACGATCTCTTCGCATGCGGCAGCGACGCCCGGCGAATACGCCAGGGCCAGATCGCGCTGGTTGGTCAGCTGCTTGGTGGGCGTTACGCTGATTTTCCCCGGGGTGGGAAACTCGTGATATTCGAGCGCGGCTTGGCGTAACTGCTGGCGGATTTCTTCCTTTTGATCAATAAGCGAATCCATCTGCGGCCTTCCTGTTAATAACTTGCGGAAAGCTTATGATTTTATCAGGGGAATACCCTAAATTCATATGCATTTGCAGAGTTTAGGACTTTTTACCCATGTCGAAAAACTAAATCCCTCGCTTTTTGCTTCGTCCTGATTAATGCTATCAACAGCATAAAAACAATCAATTTTATTTATCGTCCTATTGCCTTTATCATTCCTCCATACCAATTCAACGGCTGATCGACATTTATTTATTATCTACAGGAGTGAATCATGGCAAACCAGAATTCCGCTATCAAATCCGTCACGATCGAAAACCTCGAAGCTGCATTTGCAGGTGAATCGATGGCCCATATCAAATATCGCTACTTCGCCAAATTGGCGCGTGAAGCCGGCGCAGAAGATGTCGCGAAAATTTTTGAGGAAACAGCCGACCAGGAAGTCATGCATGCATTCGGCCATCTCGACCTGCTGTATCCGAAAGCCCAATTGACGCCGGCCAAATCGCTCGAAATAGCGATCGAGGGCGAGACATACGAGTATACCGAGATGTATCCGAAATTCCGCCATCTCGCCGTGGAGGAAGGCAACAAGGCGGCGGTCGCGGAATTCGACGAGCAGATCGCCGAATCGAAAGAGCACGCTGCCAACTTCAAGCGTACGCTCGAACTCGCCGCCAAGCGCTTCGCCGCGCTGGCCAAAGTGGAAGAGCGCCATGCCAACCATTATCGCGCAGCGCTTGAAGCGGTAAAAGCGTAGGCAATACCAGACGACATCGACCAAAACACACAAAAGGATCATGATGAAAACTTACCAATGTATCGTTTGCGGATTTATTTACGACGAAGCCGTCGGCATGCCGGAGGAAGGCATAGCAGCCGGCACCAGGTGGACCGACATTCCGGCTGACTGGGAATGTCCGGATTGCGGCGTGGCGAAGGCCGATTTTGATATGGTCGAGATTTAACGCCGACGGGATTTTTTTGCGGAACGGCTTGCGCTTGCGTGGCGCACGTCCGCTTGCCGCCGCAAGGCTGAGCCGGAGACAAGCGGACAGCGCTGCATCGGCAGCCGGCATGCCGGCTGCCCCCCTGCTTCACAATTTCACAATATGTCGAGACGACGTAGAAGATTCGACTTCCACAAGGATGCAAGATGCAGGCAATTACCATCATCGGCGCAGGACTCGCAGGCTACACGGTAGCGAGGGAACTGCGCAAACTGGACAAGACCGTCACGCTGACCATCATCACGGCCGATGACGGCGGCTTCTATTCCAAGCCGATGCTGTCCAATGCATTTGCGCAAAACAAGCCGGCCGCGCAACTGTTAACCCAGACCGCCGGGCAAATGGCAACGCAGCTCGATGCGAAAATCGTGACCGGTGCCCGGGTCAACGGCATCGACCGCGTGCGCAATACCGTCAACACCGGCGCCGGACATTTCGAGTACGGCAAACTGGTAATTGCGGTCGGCGCGCAGCCGATCCGGCTTGCCATCGACGGCGATGCAGCCGACCAGGTGCTGTCGGTGAATCATTTGCATGATTACGCGGTGTTTCGTTCCCGGCTCGACCTGACGCAGCCGGGCGCACGCGTGGCGATCCTTGGCGCGGGCCTGATCGGCTGCGAATTCGCCGATGATCTTGCCGGCGCCAATCATGCAGTGACGCTGATCGATCCCAATCCGCTGCCGCTGGCCGCACTGGCCGCGCCTGCCTTGTCGCACGGATTGCAGGCGGCATTGACCGCGCGCGGCATTGCCTTGCGGCTAGGCACGACCGCCGCCCGCATCGACCGGAGTGCCGGCGGCTTGCGGATAACGCTCGCCGACAACAGCGCCTTCGAAACCGATATCGTGTTATCGGCGGTCGGCCTGCGGCCCGATCTGGCGCTGGCGCAGGCGGCGCAACTTCAGACCGGCCGCGGCATCATGGTCGATGCCACCGGACAAACCAGCGCGCCGGATATCTATGCGCTTGGCGACTGCGCTGAATATACGGTGGAAGGTGGCACCCGCATCCTGCCCTATATCGCGCCGCTGATGACCGCAGCGCGCGCGATCGCCCGCACGCTCACAGGCCAGACTACCGCGATCGATCTGAAGCCGGCGCCGATCATCGTCAAGACGCCCTGTTATCCGCTGGCGCTGATGCCGCCGCCGCTGCATGCGATCGATGCCGGCCATTGGCATTCGGAAACGGGAAACGAACGCACGATATGCCGCTTTTATGACAGTCAGGGCATCATGCTCGGGTTCGGCGTTGCACCACAGGAAGCCGGTGTGCGGCAGGCATTGCTGGCAAGCCTCGGCACCGCCGATGCGATGAAGCCGCAGCAGACGAACCCGATTTAATCGTATTTTCGCCGGCGGCATTCCTCAGTCGCAGCGTCATTCGGTACAATCGCATCATGTTGTCCGAATTCGACCTGATCGCCCGCTACTTTACCCGCCCGCTGCAGCACGCCGGCCGCGCCGTGCTCGGCATCGGCGACGATTGCGCATTGCTGGCGCCCGCGCCCGGCATGCAGCTGGCCGTCTCGTCCGACATGCTGGTCGAGGGCCGCCATTTTTTCCCGCAGGCCGATCCGGCCAAACTCGGCCATAAATCCTTGGCCGTCAATCTGTCGGACCTGGCGGCCATGGGCGCCAGGCCGGTCGCATTCACGCTCGCGTTGTCGCTGCCGGAAGCGCGAAGCGAATGGCTGGCGGCATTTTCCGGCGGCTTGTTCATGCTGGCGGACGAACATGGCTGCGAATTGATCGGCGGCGACACAACCAGAGGTCCGTTGAATATCTGCATTACGATCTTCGGCGAATTGCCGCCCGGGCAGGCATTGCGGCGCGATGCGGCGCGAATCGGCGACGATATCTGGATTTCCGGCACGCTGGGCGATGCACGGTTGGCGCTGGCAGGCTATCGTCAGGAAATCGTGATCGATACTGCAACCATCGAAGCCGCTGCGGTGCGCATGCATGAGCCGACGCCGCGCGTCGCATTGGGCATCGCGCTGCAGGGCATTGCACACGCGGCGATCGATATTTCCGACGGCTTGATCGGCGACCTGGGGCATATCCTCCAGCGTTCGAATGTCGGCGCAACGCTGAACGTCGATGCGTTGCCCGCCGGATCTGCGCTGACACGGCTGCCGCAAGAGATGCGCCGGCGTTTCATGCTTGCAGGGGGCGACGACTATGAACTTTGTTTCACTGCGCCTGCGTCCGGACGGGAAGCCATCCTGGCCGCGGCGCATACCGCAGCGATTCCCGTGACCCGCGTCGGCAGCATCGAGGCCGCCGCCGGTCTGCGCCTGACGGATGCCGGCGGCGCGCCGCTGGATTTGCGACTGAATTCCTTCGATCACTTCACATCACCATGACCACGCTCGAACCCGGCCAGACCGCTTACGTGAACAAACCCGATGCCCGCTTCATGCTGTCGCATCCGGCGCACATGATCGCGCAAGGTTTCGGCAGCGGTCTCGCGCCATTCATGCCCGGTACGTTCGGAACGCTGTTCGCCTGGCTCTCGTTCGCGCTGCTGTCGGCGCGCTGGCCGGATGTTTTCACGCCATTGAGTTGGGCGATCATCATCGGCGCAGGTTTTATCGCCGGTGTCTGGTCCTGTTCAAAAACAGGACATGACCTCGGCATCGCCGATCACGGCAGCATGGTATGGGATGAAATAATTGCGTTCTGGCTGGTGCTGCTGTTCATGACGCCGGCCGGATTCCGGACCCAGTTATGGGCGTTCATCTGGTTCCGTTTTTTCGACATGGTGAAACCGGCGCCGATCGGTTATTTCGACCGGCATTTCAAGGGCGGTTTCGGTGTGATGTGGGACGATATCGTGGCGGCTTTTTATACGCTGCTGGCATTCGCACTGTGGCGCGTCCTCTGACAGGGGCATGCACGCATCGGAGCCCGTTTGAAAATCCGCTCCCGGGAATTTAAATCGATTTTGCAATGATCAGGAGTGAACGAGACATGGACGACATCATCGATCTGGCAGCGCGCGCGGGCCGCGCGCTCCAGCAAAAAGGCTGGCTGCTCGCCACCGCCGAATCCTGTACCGGCGGCGGCGTCGCGCAGGCTGTTACGGAAATCGCAGGATCGTCCGAATGGTTCGATTGCGGTTACATTACCTACTCCAACGCATCGAAGACCGAGATGCTCGATGTGCCGGCGGCATTGTTTGCGCAGCACGGCACCGTCAGCGAAGAAATTGCGGCGGCGATGGCGGAAGGTGCGCTTGCCAACAGCAATGCGCACATCACCTTGTCCACGACCGGCATCGCCGGGCCCGGCGGCGCAGTACCGGGCAAGCCGGTCGGAACCGTCTGTTTCGGCTGGGCCAGCGGCGACGGCACGCATACCGAACGTCTGGTATTCGCCGGTGACCGGCACGCCGTGCGCGAGCAAACCGTCGAGCATGCGCTGAAAGGATTGCTGCGGTTTTTAGAGCAGCACTGACGGCGAATCATTCCGGCGGCAATGGCCGCCTCTGCTCCATCGCGCCGGGATTTCGGATTTCCGCTATCGCGCAATGAACCGGTTGATCGCATCGCGCGTTTCCAGAGCCACGCGCCGCGCCGCCTGCGCGAAATCCTCGCCCGCTTTTTGATCGGGCTTCGCGTACAGAATCGCACGTGAAGAATTGATCATCATTCCGGTGCCGCCTGCAGTCCGGCCTGCCGTAACCGTCGCCTCGATATCGCCGCCCTGCGCGCCGATGCCCGGCACCAGCAGCGGCATATTGCCGACGATTGCACGGACTTGCGCCAATTCCCCCGGGAAGGTCGCGCCCACCACCAGGCCGCACTGGCCGTTGACGTTCCACTTATCCGCCACCAGTTGCGCGACGTGCTGATACAGCGGCGTTCCATCGACCATCAGGAACTGCAGGTCGGAGCCGCCCGGATTCGATGTGCGGCACAGGATGATTGCGCCGCGGTCTTTCCATTCCAGATACGGCGCCACCGAATCGAAACCCATGTACGGATTGACCGTCACCGCATCCGCGCCGTAACGCTCGAACGCTTCGCGCGCATATTGTTCGGCGGTCGCGCCGATGTCGCCGCGCTTGGCATCGAGCACGAGCGGTATGTGCGGATACTGTTTTCGCATATAGGCGCAGATCGCTTCGAGTTGTTCCTCTGCGCGCAACGCGGCAAAGTAGGCGATTTGCGGCTTGAAGGCGCAGGCGGTATCGGCGGTGGCATCGATGATTGCCTTGCAGAATGCAAAGATCGCATCCGGCTGTTTCTGCAGATGCGCAGGAAATCTGGCAACGTCAGGATCCAGCCCGACGCAGAGCAGCGAATTGTTCGAAGTCCAGGCGGCGGATAATTTATCGGTGAAAGTCACGGTGGTTTCCCGGTGTTGAATGTTTCAGACATGCACATTGTATCGTGTCGTGCTATCGTTCCGGCATGGCTTCTCCATCCCGCAAAGACCGGATCTTTTTAATTCTCCTCAGGCTGTGCCGGGGCATCAACTGGCCGATCATGAAAATCGGCGTGCGGAATTTTCCGCCGGTGACATTCCGCAGGCTGTGCATGCCCGGCGGATTGTCCGCCATCCGGCCGGCGGCAATGAGCATCGTGCCGTTGAAACCGCGCACAACCGCCCCAACTTGATTGCCTGGAATTTCCAGTAATATGAAGACATCCCACCCGGACTTCCTTCGGTCGCAGGGCGGATCAGCGCAGCGCTGTCCGTTGTGTCGATTGATTATGCCGGAAGCCCCGGGTTTGCTGTCTGCCGATTTCTCTCTTTAAGGAACTTGCGATGAAAAAATGGCTGAAATGGTGTGCAATCGCCGTCTTTGCTTCGATGCTGAGCGCCTGCGGCTATAACGATTTCCAGACGAAGGATGAATCAATCAAGGCTGCGTGGAGCGAGGTGGTTAACCAGTATCAACGCCGCGCCGACCTGATTCCCAATTTGGTCAATACCGTCAAGGGATATGCGTCGCATGAGCGAGAAACGCTGGAAGCGGTCACCAGGGCACGTGCGGCCGCCACCAGCTTCCAGATCACGCCGGAAGTGCTGAACAATCCGCAGGCATTCCAGAAATTCCAGCAAGTGCAAGGCGAGCTGTCGTCGGCGCTGTCGCGCCTGATGGCGGTTTCCGAAAACTATCCGCAGTTGAAGGCCGACACCGGCTTTCGAGATCTCCAGTCGCAACTGGAAGGCACCGAAAACCGGATCACCGTCGCCCGGCAGCGTTACATCAGGGCGGTGCAGGATTACAATGTGCTGGCCCGCAGTTTTCCCACCAACCTGACCGCAAGAATGTTTAATTACGAGGTCAGGCCATCGTTTACCGTCGACAACGAAAAGGCGATTTCCAATGCGCCTGCCGTCAATTTCGGCAAGTGACCGGAGCCAAAAAAAATGCTCTTTCTCCGCAGCCTGCCGGGTTTATTGCTGGCGTTCTTCGTCACGTTTGCCGGCGCGCAGGATTTTGCGTCCGTGCCGCCGCTGCAGTCGCATGTGACGGACGCAATCGGAATGTTGAATCCGGGCCAGCGCAGCGCATTGGAAAACGTGCTGACGGAATACGAAGACCGCACCGGCAGCCAGATCGCGGTTCTGCTGGTCCGCAGCACCGCACCCGAAGCGATCGAGCAATACGGCATCCGGGTTGCCGATGCATGGAAGCTGGGACGCAAAGGGGTTGACGACGGTGCGATCCTGATCGTTGCAAAAGACAATCCGGCATCGTTGCGGCGCCTGCGCATCGAAGCCGGACGCGGCGTGCAGGGAACCCTGACCGATGCGCAATCGAAACGGATTCTGCAGGATGTGATTGCGCCGCATTTCCGCCAGAACGATTTTTACGGCGGACTGGTTGCAGGCGTGTCGGCCATGACCAGCCTGCTCGACCAGGAACATCTCCCGGCGCCGGCGGCGCGGCAGACAGGCTTGCAGGACAACTCCGGCTTTTCCGATTTGCTTCCGCTTCTCTTCATCGGGTTGATGGTGATCGGCATGATAGTGTTGCGCGGACGCGGATCGCGCAATGCGCTGAGCAATAACGGCTGGGGACGCACTGCAGGCATCATTCTCGGCAGCGGGATCGGCAGCCGTGGCGGTTTCGGTGGCGGAGGCGGCTTCGGCGGCGGCAGTTCCGGCGGCGGCAGTTCCGGCGGCGGGTTTTCGGGCGGCGGCGGCGGCTTTGACGGCGGCGGCGCATCGGGGAACTGGTGATGAAAAAATTGTCCCGCGTGCTGCGGCATCTGTTCACAACGACAGCCTCCGGACGGCGCGCGTTTCCGCCGCCTACGCTCAAGGCGATCCAGGCCGCCATCGCCAAGGGGGAAAACCTGCATCGTGCCGAAGTCCGGCTGATTGTGGAACCCGCGCTGCCGATGCCCGCTGTGTTGAACGGCACTTCTTCGCGCGAACGTGCGCGCGAGCTGTTTTCGCACTACCGGATCTGGGACACCGAAGAAAACTGCGGAATACTGATCTACGTGAATCTGGCCGACCGCAAAGTCGAAATCATCGCCGACCGGACAATCGGCCGCCTGATCGATGCGAAGGATTGGCAGGCGGTTTGCCGGACGATGACCAGGGATTTTGCACGCGGCGCATTCCACGATAGCGCGATCGCAGCGCTGGACCAGTTGAACGGCTTGCTGCAGGCGCATTTCCCGGCAAACGGATCGCGGCCGAATCAGCTGTCGAACAAGCCGGTCATCCTGTAAGGTGGATTAGCCCCTTTCGTACACCCATTGCAACAACGCATCGTGCGCCTCCTGTCCGGCAGGCGCATTGCGATGATTGATGATGCACACCACTGCATAATGCTTGCCCGATGCGGCCTGCACATAACCGGCAATGGCCCGCACATCGTTCAGGCTGCCGGTCTTGATGTGCGCATTTCCAGCCACGCTGCGGGTCTTCAGGCGCTGCCGCATGGTGCCGTCATAGCCGGCCAGCGGCATCGATGAAATGAATTCCGGCATCGTCGGCGACTGGAATGCGGCGACCAGCATGCGCCCCATCGTGCCGGCCGAAATCCGCTCATTGCGCGACAGGCCGGAGCCGTTTTCAATCGTCAGTTCGGGCGCATCGATACCTTTGCCGGCCAGCCAGGATTTGATCGCGCGCGCGCCGCGCTCCGGATTCGCCGGCAATTTGAAAACGTCCGCCGCGATCGTCAGCAGCAGTTGCCGCGCCATGACATTGTTGCTGTATTTATTGATGTCGCGGATCACTTCCGGCAACGCCGGCGATTCCCATTCGCCGACCAGGCGCGCGCCCGGCGGCACGACGCCGCTCCTGACGTCGCCTTTGAAAGTGCCGCCCAGATCGTTCCAGAGCTGACGGAACACTGCCGCGAAATACTGGGTGTGCGTCATCTGATAAGGATGCACATACCAGGTCTTGTCGCCGCAGGAGGAAGAATAGGTGCCGCCGAAACTGGTGCCGTTGCCGTTGAAGGCTGCGAACAGCTTGCCTTTCCAGTCGCCGCATTCGCCGTTCGACAGTCTCGGCGCAGCCACCGGATAACCGGCGACGGGCGGATCGACCAATATTTTTACCAGGCCGCTTGCCTCGTCCGGCACGAATCGAAAGCCGAATGCTTTGTAATTGAGCAATAGCGCATCCGGCCCGGCGTTATACGCTTTCAGCGGATCGCCGTCGAACACGGCCGGATCGTAAAAGCCTTCTTCGAATATGCTGCGGTCGAGCAGCAGGTCGCCGCGGATTTCACGAATGCCCCGGGCGCGGATCTGGCGCAGAAACAGCCAGAAATTTTCGAGAACCAGCTTGGGATCGCCGCTCCCCTTGAAGATCAGATTCCCCTGCAGCACATCGCCGAGCTGCGCGCCGTCGGCATAGGCCTGGGTCTTCCAGGTAAAGGTCGGGCCGAGCAATTCCAGCGCTGCATCGCTGGTCACGAGCTTCATCGTCGATGCAGGATTGAACGGAATCGACGCATTCGATGCGATCAACATTTTGGAACCGCCGACTTCCTGTACATAAGCGCCTGCCGCATTGAGCGGTATCCCTGCGCGCTTGAGCGCGTCGATTACCACGGGCGGCAACTCCTGCGCCGGCACGGCGTTGTGCAACAAGCAGCACGCCACGAAAAATAACAGGTAGCCGGCCTGGAGTCTCTTCAAAATTCGCATAGGTTGGAAAATCTAAATCTGTTTTATAGATGACAGCAGCTGCGGCTGGATTATTTGAGGCACATCACAATGTTATGCGTCTTGTAACCATCATAGAATGGCTGAACGTATTACACTGACGTGGATGAAATGCATTCTGAAATTGCGACGACGCATTATCCCATGCGACAGGAGTCCTTCAACATGAAGTTGCATCAAAAAGTGGCGATTGTGACTGGCGCGGCACACGGCATCGGACTTGCATGCGCCCGCAGGTTTGTCCAGGAAGGCGCGCAGGTGATGTTCGCCGATGTCGATGCGACAGCAGGCACGGCGGCAGCCGCTCAATTGGGCGCCGCAGCCGCCTTTTGCCGTACCGATGTCAGTTTGAAAACCGATGTCGAATTGCTCATCGGGACCACGCTCGCCACTTTCGGCCGGATCGATATTTTGATCAACAACGCGGGAATCACCCATGCGGCGGATTTTCTCGACCTGGCCGAAGAGGATTTCGACCGCGTCCTGCGCGTCAATTTGAAATCGATGTTCCTGTGCGGCCAGGCGGCGGCGCGCGTCATGGTCAGGCAAGGCAGCGGAGCGATCATCAACATGTCGAGCGTCAATGCGGTGCTTGCGATTCCGAACCAGGTTCCTTATGTGGTTTCCAAAGGCGGCATCAATCAACTGACAAGAGTCATGGCGCTTGGTCTTGCGCCCTACGGCATCCGCGTCAACGCGATCGGTCCCGGCACCATCATGACGGAGCTCGCGAAGCAGGCGGTTTTGTCGAGCGATGAAGCGCGCCGGAAAATCCTGTCGCGCACGCCGCTGGGCCGTTGCGGCGAGCCTGAAGAAGTGGCGGCAATTGCCGCCTTCCTCGCCAGCGACGATGCGTCCTACATGTCGGGCCAGACGATTTATGCCGATGGCGGCCGGCTTGCCCTTAATTACACGGTTCCGGTCAAGGAATGACGATGCCAAAATCCACTTCGCAGTCCGCCGATATGCTGGCCCTCGACAATCAGCTCTGCTTCGCGCTCTATTCCGCATCGCTGGCGATGACGAAGACCTACAAGCCTTTGCTGGACAAGCTGGGACTGACTTATCCCCAATATCTGGCGATGCTGGTGCTGTGGCAGCAGGATAATGTGCTGGTCAAGACGATAGGCGAGCAGCTTTTTCTCGATTCCGGCACGTTGACGCCGCTGCTCAAGCGGCTTGAAGCGTCATCGCTGATTGTCCGCACCCGCGATGATGCCGACGAGCGTCAGATGCGCATCACCCTTACCAGGGAAGGACGCGCGCTGAAGAAAAAAGCGCAGGATATCCCGCGCATGGCTCTTTCCGCCAGCGGCCAGCCGCAAGCCGCATTGGGTAATTTGCGCGCCCAGCTGTCGGTCATTCGCGACGACCTCATACGCGCAAACAGCTAGTCCGTTCCGAAATATTCACATCACATAAAATCACGCCATGAAAATTGTCGAAATCCGCGAAAAAACGATTCCCATCAGTTCCCCCATACGCAATGCGTACATCGACTTCAGCAAGATGACGCTGAGCCTGGTCGCCGTGATCACCGATGTGATCCGCGACGGCAAACCGGTGACGGGCTACGGCTTCAATTCCAACGGCCGTTACGGACAAGGCATGCTGATGCGGGAACGCTTCATTCCGCGCATCATGCAGGCCGAGCCCGGCACGCTCATCAACGATGAAGGCACCAATCTGGATCCGCACAAGATCTGGAACTGCATGTTTACCAACGAGAAGCCGGGCGGACATGGGGAGCGCTCGGTGGCGATCGGCACCATCGACATGGCGGTGTGGGACGCGGTCGCCAAGATCGAGAACAAGCCGCTGTTCCGGCTTCTCGCGGAGCGCTACGGCAACGGCACGCCGAACCGGAATATTTTCGTGTATGCCGCCGGCGGTTACTACTATCCCGGACAAGACCACGAAGCGCTGAAGAACGAGATGCGCAGCTACATCGATCGCGGCTACACCGTCGTCAAGAAAAAAATCGGCGGCGCTTCACTCGATGAAGACCTGCGGCGGATCGATGCCATCCTGAGCGTGCTGCAAGACGGCCAGAAACTGTGCGTCGACGCGAACGGCCGGTTCGACCTGGATACCGCCATCGCCTACGCCAAGGCATTGTCGCAATACGATCTGTTCTGGTATGAAGAAGCGGGCGATCCGCTCGATTTCGAATTGCAGGCGATGCTGCGGAACTACTACGACAAGCCGATGGCGACCGGCGAAAATCTTTTTTCGATGCAGGATGCGCGCAACCTGATCCGTTACGGCGGCATGCGCGCCGACCGCGATTGGCTGCAATTCGATTGCGCATTGAGTTATGGCCTGGTCGAGTATCTGCGCACACTCGACATGCTGCATGAACACGGCTGGTCGCGCAGCCGCTGCATTCCCCACGGCGGCCATCAAATGTCGCTGAATATCGCCGCCGGCCTCGGCCTCGGCGGCAACGAATCGTATCCGGACCTGTTCCAGCCGTTCGGCGGTTTTCCCGATGGCGTAAAGGTTGAGAACGGCATTGTCACCATGCCTGACCTGGTCGGCATCGGATTCGAAGGCAAGGCGAATCTGTACAGCGAAATGCGTGCATTGAGCAACTGACATGCAATGATTATCGTATCGATACCAAACGGATATCGATACGGTCTTTTTCTGCTGCCGGCTTGACAATACATGCGTCATGCCGGCAACAAAATTCTTCCCGCTTCGAATTTACCGAACGGAAACGAACGTCAATTACGCAGACTCGTGTCATGATATTTCCATTGCAATCAGGAAATGAAAATGACGAATTCTTTATTGACCTTCGAACGCCGGGCGCGCTATTTGATGAGCTTCATCGCGCTGTTGATGATAGTGGCTCTGGTGCTTTTCAAAACCGGTTTGGTGAGCACTGCCCCATCTTACAATGCCCAGGCCTGGTATTCGGTCAGCGACCATGCAGGATTTGTGATTACGACGGAATACGCCGATGAAGCCGCATGCCGTTCCTCGGCGCCGTCGATTGTGTGCCGTTCCGGAAAATATTTGACGGCAGCCGCAGGCAAGCAGCGTTTTAACTAGCCGCAGCAATTGCCTGTCCGGCATAGCCCGCACGCGCAGAAATCTAGCGCTCCATTTGCGATCGCAACCATCGTTCCAGCGCCCCGACCACATGAGTCCGTTCATCGGCAGTCAGCGGCTGACCCGGCGGTATTCCGTGCCACTTCGCAAGACAACTGCGGCAACAGGTTGCCGTGGCATGCTGTGCGACAAACACCGGATGCCCGCGAAACGGCGTCTGCTTGCCGTCGTTTCGCGGCATCGCCG
>JAQGLW010000075.1 GCA_028292665.1 Herminiimonas sp. | reverse complement strand
GAAAAGAATTGAAGCGGCTTCTCGAAGCCGGCATCGGCAAGCAGCGCCGCTACCGCTTGTTCGGAATGCGGAGGGTCCGCGCCTTGCAGGATTTTGCCGAGCTTCGCCTCGATCTCATCGGCCGCGGCGCCATGCATGCGCCATCGGTTCCCCCATGCGGCCAGCAGCAGAGGTTGAGATGCGTATGCATAGCGGTTGCCGGCAAGAATCAACGGTGCTCCGGGTTTGAGATGAGAAGCGATCGCCCGGAGAATCGCGCGCTTCGCTTCGTCTCCAGGCAGATGATGCAACACGCCGATCAGGGTCGCTGCATCGAATATCCGATCCGCCGGCAAATCTTCAACGAAGCCGCGAATCGCTTCGGTCCGGGATGACAGGCCGGCGTCGGCGACGCGCGCGAGTGCAAGGTCCAGCATAGGCTGCGAAGGATCGACCGCAGTGAAGCGCCAACTCGGCTCCAGCCTTCCTGCCGTGATGATTTCCTGCGCCGTGCCGCCCGCGCCGGCCACCAGAATGTTCGCAGCCGTTCCCGCTTCGATGGATGCCGCAAGCATGCAGGCCGCCAATTCGTGGCAGGCGTCGTAACCGGCCAGCGCAATCCGGCTCTGCTGCCCGTACTCGCCTGCACGTGAGGCGTCGAATTTGCCCGAGCTTGCGTCGGCTTCCATGCTCATGATGTGTCCTTTGTGAATGACAGGTTTGAAAATCCGCCGAATGATTTCGTTTCGGTTTTCGAAAGAGTAATGGTAATTTTATGCTGGTACAAGATGACAATTCATACTGGTATAAAATCCACCATGAAATTTGAATTCCTGATGAATTCCTGAATAAAGCGAACATAAAATGGCCACAAATCTGGGAGCATTCATCCGTGCGCATCGTGAGCGCATCAAACCGGAAGACGTGGGTTTGCCGCAAGACGACAGACGCCGGACGCCCGGCCTTCGCCGGGAGGAGCTCGCGCATCTTTGCCGAGTCAGCACGACCTGGCTTACCTGGCTGGAACAAGGAAGGCCGGTCTCGGCTTCGGCGAAAATGCTCGGGCGGCTTGCCGGCGTCTTGCGGCTGTCGCCGGCGGAACGCAATTACCTGTTCAGGCTCGCGGACAAGGTCGACCAGGAAACGGATCCGGCAGGAACATCCAATGCGAATGAACGCAACGATGCGCGTGCAATAGTCGATGCGATCAAGGTTCCCGCTTATGTCCTCGACCGGCAATGGAACGCCGTCGCATCGAACAAATTTGCCAGGGACCTCTTCGCCGGCTGGCTCGATCAGGCAAACGGCGATCCCGACCGCAACCTCCTTCGATACATGTTTTTACAGCCGGCGGCGCGCAATCTCGCGCCGAATTGGCCGGACCGGGCGAAACGCCTCGTCGCCGAGTTTCGAGCCGATTGCGGAAAACTGGCCGATGCTTTCCCGATTAAGAATCTGGTCGACGAACTGTCCGAACGAAGCGCCGAATTCCGCAAACTGTGGGCGGCGCACGATGTCGCCGACCGTACGGGCGGGATAAGAAAATTGTCGCATCCGAACCGTGGGCAACTGGCCTTCAATCAACTGGTTCTTCAACCGCTCACGCGCCCTGATTTGAAGCTTGTGATGCTGTTTCCGGCCGAATAGGAATCCGGTTTCCGGCGAAGCGCATCGTCCGACGACAGATTATGTCCGCAAGCTGTTATGCTTGAACCGGATGCCATCGCCCAATATTTCCTGTCCGCAGCATCTTGAATGGGTGCGATGTTCATAAAGGTAAAGATCATGGCAAAAAATGCCAAACCGGATCCGGAAACAGTTGCGCTGATCAAGTGGTGTGAACAGGTGGAAGCGCTCCTGGTGGCGGGCGGCGCAACGCTGGCCCAGGCGCGAGAGCATATCGAAGAACAGGCCGAATGGTTTACCGACCAGTTTTATGACGGCCTGACACCGGCTGAAGCGGCGAAAGCCGCGTTGAATGATTGAGAGCGCAATCCGTACAGCAGTCGCCGCTTATGCTGCAAGCCCTATGATGCCATCAGCTGATCGCATAATTTCATCGTCTCTTCACCTTCCTGCTGCAACCAGTTGCAAAAAGCTTCCTGGGTTGGATTGGGGCCGGCATCGGACTTGAGGTTCACGTAATAACGGCGTGTCAGAGCGCCCATGCTGCCGAGAGGCGCGCAGAGGCGTCCTGCGGCGATGTCGTCGGCAACCAGGAAATAGGGAATCAATGCGATGCCCAGGCCTTCGAGCGCCGCCTGGAGCGCGAAATACATTTGCTCCAGATTGAGTGTCGCAACGGGTTTGACTTCGGGAATCGCGAGCACGTTAAACCAGTCTTGCCAACTGTACGGCTCCGTCGAATAACTCAGGAGCGTATGGTTCGCCAGATCGCCGGGGTGCGTCAGCGGTTTTTTCTCGATGAGATCGGGGTGGCAGATGGGAATGATCGTTTCGGTCATGAAGGAGCGCGATGATACTCCCGCGATTTGCTGCGTGGCGCCGCGTATGGCTATGTGATACTGCTCTTTCGAGAAATCGATCGGTGCGATCGAGGTCGTGAGGTGTACCTTGATGCCGAGATGCCTGCGTTGAAAAGACGACAGCCGGGGAATCAGCCAGCGCAATGTAAACGTCGGCGGCGCGCTGACAATGAGTTGCGCCAGATCGGTGTTATGGGAAAACTGGAAGGTCGCCAGCGCAAGCCGGTCGAGCGCCGCACTGGCTTCATTGAAGAATTGCCTGCCCGATTCGGACAGGACCAGCCGGGATCCGGCACGATCGAACAATCCGACTCCGAGCCATCTCTCGAGCAGGGAAACCTGGCGGCTGATGGCGCCATGTGTGACGCTGAGTTCATGCCCCGCCTTCGTGAAACTTCCATGGCGAGCGGCGGCTTCGAAGGCTCGCACCGCATTCAAAGGGGGCAATCGTCTCATTTTATGTATTAGTCATTCTCGTCAGTCATTCTCGCGAGTACGCAGAGTAACCCGATAGCTGCGACCAGTCAAAATAATCCGTCAATGCGCCGC
>JAQGLW010000059.1 GCA_028292665.1 Herminiimonas sp. | reverse complement strand
TGGTGGTGATAGGTGGACTTGAACCACCGACCCCAGCATTATGAGTGCTGTGCTCTAACCAACTGAGCTATATCACCAAGCAGCCGAAAATTATGGCGTTTTTATGGGAGGATGTCAACCCGGAATTAATTGCGCCCTGTCTTTTCCTGCATCATGGCTATCCGACGCAAAATCATCGTCGAGGGCGCCGGATCGAGACAGTCGATCACGATCCGTTCGGGCATCGATCGCAGCCAGGTCAATTGCCGTTTGGCCAACTGCCTGGTCGCCGTAATGCCTTTTTCACGCAAGGTCAGACGGTCATAAGCGCCGTCCAGAAATTCCCACACTTGTCGATAGCCGACGCAACGCATCGACGGCAAACCCAGGTGGAGATCGCCGCGCGCGCGCAGCGCCGTTACTTCGTCGATCAATCCGCCGGCAGAACGATCGAGCATGGCATCGAAACGTGCGGCAATGCGCGCATGCAGCACACTGCGGTCCGACGGTTCCAGCGCAATCGGCAATATCTCGAAGGGCAGTTCTATTTTTGGGGCCTTGGCAAGCAGCTGCGACATCGGGCGGCCGGTCAGCGCAATCACTTCCAGCGCGCGCTGGATGCGTTGCGCATCGTTCGGTTTCAAACGCGCTGCGGTATCGGGATCGAGCGCGGCGAGTTTCGCATGCATCGCGGGCGAGCCGATTCTGGCAGCTTCTTGATCCAGTTGCGCGCGCACTGCGGCATCCGCTTGCGGCAATGCATCGAGTCCGTTCTGCAAGGCCTTGAAGTACAGCATGGTGCCGCCGACCAATAGCGGCAGTTTGCCGCGTGCCGAAATTTCCGCGGCCAGCCGCAACGCATCCTGACGGAACTGCATGACCGAATAGGATTCATTCGGGTCGATGATATCGATCAAATGATGCGGCACTGTTGCGCGTTCTGCGGCAGAAGGCTTTGCCGTGCCGATATTCATGCCGCGGTATACCAGCGCGGAATCTACCGAGATGATTTCAGATGGAATCTGCCGCGCTATTTCCAGCGCGGCAGCGGTTTTTCCGGATGCTGTCGGACCCATGATGGCGACTGCCAGCGGTTTTGAACTGATCGGCATCATGCTGTTTTCGCCAGTACCGATGGAATCGCGCGCACTGAACAAAAAATCAGTACGCCAAGCGCGCATGAGATGATCGCCAGCGGATACAGCGTGCCGTTATGGCTCGCGCCGACAACCGTGCCGACCGCAAAGGCGACGGTCATGTACAGCGCACCCGTCAGGCCCGCGGCGGTGCCCGCCTGTTGCGGAAAAGGAGAAACCGCGCCGGATTGCGAAATCGGAAAATTGAGGCCGTGCGCGCCCATCGTCAGGAACATCGCTGCCAGCACCAATGACCAGTGAGAAAATCCGGCGGAGACCGCCGCTAAAAACAGTGCGCCCGCCGCCAGCGACAGCGCGGTGCCGATATGGAGCGTGCGGGTGGCGCCGAGTCCGGGCAGCAGGCGGCGGCAGACGATGGTGCCGGCCATGTAGCCCGACACGCCGAATCCGAAGCAGTAACCGAACCAGGCGGTCGGCACGTCGAGCACGCGGATCAGCACAAACGACGAACCGGAAATGAAGGTGAAAATCGCGCCGTACGATAGCGCGCCGGGCAGCGCATACGCCCAGAATTCCCGCGAGCCGAGCACGATCCGGTAGTTCGCGAGCAAACCCGCCAGGTCTGTTGCGCGCGGATTCTTGTGCGCATTGGTTTCGGGAAGACGCAGAAACGTGGCTGCCATCACACAGGCGGAAAAAACGCCGAGTGCGGCAAAAGCGGCGCGCCAGCCGAACGTCACTTGCAGATAAGACCCCAGAATCGGTCCGAAGATCGGCGCCAGCGACAGCCAGGTGCTGGCTCTGGCAATGACCCGCACGCTATGCTCCGGCGCATAGGCATCCCGCACGATTGCGCGTGCGATGATCACTGCGGAACAGCAGCCGAGCGCCTGCAGAAAGCGCGCTGCAATCAGTACCCGGATCGACGGCGCCAGTCCGCACAATGCCGTTGCGGCGACATACAGCGCCAGCCCGGACAGCAGCACCGGCCGCCGTCCGAAACGATCGGACAGCGGACCGATAATCAGCTGCGCGGCGCCGAAGCCGATCACGAACAGCGACAACGTGAGTTGCACGGTAGATGCGGGAACCTTGAATCCCGAGGCGAGGCTCGGCAGCGATGCCAGATACAGATCGGTCGACAGCGGCTGCATCATCAGGAATGCCGAGATTAAAAACAGGAGCGGAGCGTGAGCGTATTGGGGGAGGGGAGCGATGGGGTTCATTAACGGGTTTTGATTATCCGTATCTGCGGCAAGCATGAAAGAGCATTGGATTCCCGTTCTGACAAAGGGAGAGGGAATCCAATGCGATGATTTCTGGCAGAACCGGCTGCATCATTATTTCATTGCCCGCGCAAGAAAAGCCTGTCCAGATCCGCCAGCGCCAGCTGCACCCATGTCGGCCGCCCGTGATTGCACTGATCCGCGCGCTCGGTCGCTTCCATCTGGCGCAGCAGCGCATTCATTTCCGGCACAGTCAGCGTGCGGTTGGCGCGCACCGCGGTGTGGCAGGCGAGTGTGCCCAGCAGTTCGTTGCGCCGCTCGACCAGCACGCGCGAGCCGCCGAATTCGCGCACATCGCGCAATACGTCGCGCGCCAGCGTTTGCGCATCGGCATTCTGCAGCAGGGCGGGAATGGCGCGCACCGCCAGCGTTGTCGGCGAGAGAGCGGCAATATCGAAGCCGAGCGCGCGCAAGGTCGCCTGGTTTTCTTCGACGGTGCCGACTTCAACCGCATCGGCGTAGAACGTGACCGGAATCAGCAGCGGCTGCACCTGCACTGTGTTCTCATCCAGAGCATTTTTGAATTGCTCATACAGGATGCGTTCATGTGCCGCATGCATGTCGACCAGCACCAGGCCTTTGGCATTCTGCGCCAGGATAAAAACGCCATGCAGCTGCGCCAATGCAAATCCCAGCGGGAAATCATCCGGTTGCTGCGACGGTACGGTTGCCTGGGGAATCTGCGTTCCGGGATCGCGCGCGTTCGATGGATCGGCATCGGGCGATCCGCGATCGGCGAACAATGCGCCGTAATTCGCCATCGTCTGCGCCACACCGGGCCCGGACGATAATTGCGCGCCGAACGACGTCTGCTGCTGTTCGCGTATCCACGGCATCGCACCGGTGTTTGCCGGTATCGGCGCGGGTGCGGCGCCGAACGCGGTGGCGGAAGTCTGCGCCACCGCACGGCTGACCGCATGGAACACGAATTGATGGACTGCGCGGCTGTCGCGGAAACGCACTTCGATCTTGGACGGATGCACATTGACATCGACCAGCGCCGGGTCGAGATCGAGCCGCAGCACATACGATGGATAACGGTCGCCGTGCAACACATCCTGATAGGCCGAACGCATCGCGTGCGTCAATAATTTGTCGCGCACGAAGCGGCCGTTGACATAAAAATATTGCGCATCGGGGCGGACCCTGGATGCGGTCGGCAAGCCGACGAAGCCATGCAGGCGCAACGCGCCCGCAGCTTCCTCCAGCGGCAACCGGGCCGCGGCAAACTCGTCGCCGAGAATATGCGCGCTGCGCTTGGCGATTTCGGAAACATTCCAATGGTCGACCGTTTTGCCGTTATGCGATAACGAGAACGCGACGTCCGGTCTTGCCAGCGCAATGCGGCGCACTACTTCGGCGCAGTGGCCGAATTCGGTCTGCTCGGATTTCAGAAATTTGCGGCGCGCCGGCGTATTGAAATACAAATCCTGCACATCGACCGTCGTGCCCGGAGCACCGGAAGACGGTGCCGCATTGCGCGCCGCCGCGCCGACCGGAGAGCCGCTGATTTCCCACGCATGCGGTGCATCGGCGGTGCGCGAAGTCAGCGTCAGTTGCGCAACCGACGCGATCGATGCCAGCGCTTCGCCGCGGAAACCCAAGGTCATGACATTTTCCAGATCGGACAGCGACGCAATTTTGGATGTCGCATGCCGGGCCAGCGCCAGCGGCAACTGCTCCGGCGCGATGCCGCGGCCGTTGTCGGTGATCGCGATGCGCTTGATGCCGCCCTGCTCAAGCCGCACCGTAATCTGCGCCGCGCCTGCGTCCAGCGCATTTTCGAGCAATTCTTTCACGACTGCGGATGGCCGTTCGATGACTTCGCCGGCCGCGATCTGGGAAATCAACTGGTCCGGCAGCGGCTGGATCGGACGTGAGGAAAGAAGGGAAGCGTTCATATGGTGATTATAACGCCGCAGCAGACTGCCATTCCCGTCGTTCGGCGCGCACGGCACGAGCCGGTTTGCCGTGCGCCGGCATCCGATTCGCATTCATCGTACTGTAGGCATTGGGCTTGTAGTATGATTTCGCCGCACTTTGGAAAACGTCGCACTGAAGGAAAATAATGGATTTTATGCAATTCCTCGACATGATTCTGCATGTCGACAAATATCTCGGTACCGTTATCGCCGAGTATGGCACGATGGTTTACGTAGTGTTGTCCGGAATCGTTTTCGCTGAAACCGGATTGGTGATAGTTCCTTTTCTGCCGGGCGATACGTTGCTGTTTATCGGCGGGGCATTCTGCGCATCCGGCGCAATGAATGTCTGGGTTCTGATGGCATTGCTGATTGCCGCCGCCGTGATCGGCAATACGGTCAATTACTGGATTGGCAGCGCGATCGGCCACAAGGTGTTTACCCACAATTACAGATGGATCGATAAAGCAGCCTTGCAAAAGACGCATGCTTTTTACGAAAACCATGGCGGCAAAACCATCATCTTGTCGCGCTTTATCCCGATCGTGCGCACCTTTGCGCCGTTTGTCGCAGGTGTGTCGGAAATGACGTTTGCAAAATTTCAGTTTTATAACATCACAGGCGCGGTGCTGTGGGTTGTCGGGCTGGTGGCGGCGGGCTATTTTTTCGGCAACATTCCCATTATTCGCGACCATCTCAATACCATTGTATTGGTCGGCGTCGGGGCTGCGGTGATTCCGCTTGCATTGGGCGGATTGTGGAAGTTCTATAAGAAAATGTCGGGCGGTTGAAATCCATCCGCTGTTTTGCGCAACCGCACACGGATGCGGCAGGCGCAGCGCGGGTGAAACTCGTATTCAAGTCATCTTGTTCTTCGCCAGCGGCGGATTCTTCGAGAAATATTTCCTGATTCCCTTCAGCACCGCATCCGCCATCTGATCCTGATAATCGTTGTCGGTCAATCTGGCTTCTTCCTCCGGGTTCGAAATGAATGCGGTTTCGACCAGTATGCTGGGAATATCGGGCGCCTTCAATACGGCGAATCCGGCTTGTTCGACTGCGCCTTTGTGCAGCCGGTTGATGCCGCCGATTTCACCCAGCACCGCTTTCGCAAGCTTCAGACTGTCGCTGATTTGCGCGGTGGTGGACAAGTCGAGCAGCACGCTGGCCAGTTGCCGGTCCTGTCCCTTGATGTTGACGCCGCCGATCAGGTCTGCCGAGTTTTCCTTGTTCGCGAGCCAGCGCGCGGCGGTCGAACTGGCGCCTTTTTCGGACAGCGCGAAAACCGACGAACCGCGTGCGGTGCTTTCGACGAAGGCATCGGCGTGAATCGACACGAACAGATCGGCCTGCACCTTGCGCGCCTTTTGCACGCGCACATGCAACGGCACGAAATAATCGGCATCGCGTGTCAGCATTACGCGCATGTTGGGTTGTTCTTCAATCTTGGCTTTGAGCCGTCGGGCGATCGACAGGACGACATCCTTTTCGCGGCTGCCGGAACGGCCGATCGCACCGGGATCTTCGCCGCCGTGGCCGGGGTCGAGCGCGATGGTGATCATGCGCGTCATCTGCGGCAGTTTCTCTTCTCTGGATCCGGCCTTGGCCGTTTGCAAATCGGATGGCTTCGGCTTGTTTTCCGGCTTCGATTCCGCGAGCGGCGGTTTGGCTTCCGGCGGAAGTTCTCTCGTCCATTGGCCTTTTTCGATCAGCGCCGCAATCGGATCGGGCGGGTTGACCGGGTACAGATCGAATATCAGCCGGTGCTTGTATTCGCCGATCGGCGCCAGCATGAAGACTTGCGGCTTGATTTCTTCCTTCAGGTCGAATACCAGACGCACGACTTTCGGACGGTTCTGGCCGACGCGTACCTGCTTGATGTACGGATCGTTCGACTGGATTTTGGCGACCAGGCCTTTCAGTTCGGGGTTGAGGTCGATGCCTTCGATGTCGACCACCAGCCGCTCCGGGTCCTTGACGATGAAGTGGGAAGTCTTGAGGTCGCTGTCGTTCTCGAGCGTGACGCGGGTGTAATCTTCCGCGGGCCAGACGCGTACGGCGAGGATTTGTGCAGCTTGCGATATACCGGGGGCGAAAACCGAGAGGATCAGCGTGCTTCCGGCCTTGAGAACCGTTCGGCGCGTTTTGGAGGTCAAAGATTTGGTGCGAAGTGCAGTCGGTCGAGACATTGAGAACCCTGGTCGGACAACGCCTGACATTCTACATCACGTCCTTGGCCGGAAACCGCCAGGAATATGTTGATGTCGGGTGCCGGCAACACGGGATCGGCTTTTTCCGGCCATTCGACGATGCAGACGTTATGCCGGTTGAAGTATTCGCGAAAGCCGGCGTCGAGGAATTCTTCCGGGCTCGCCATCCGATACAAATCGAAATGGATAACGTCTGTCGGGCGGCCTGCGATGACGACCGTATAAGGTTCGGCCAGCGTATAAGTAGGGCTTTTGACATGACCGGCATGGCCGGCGGCATGCAGCAGCGCGCGCGTCAGCGCGGTTTTGCCGGCGCCGAGGTCGCCGTGCAGATAAATCGCCAGGCCCGGCGTCAGCGCGCGCGCCAGCGCGGCGCCCAGTGCGGCGGTGCCGGCTTCGTCGTTCAGGTGAGCTTTAAAATGCGGCATCGAATAAAATGACTGTTTTCAGCTAATGATCAAATACCGGAACAGGATCGCTAATCGGGCGCCGTTGTTTCCGGCACTCCATAAACATCCCGCTTCCGTCCGTTATCGTGCTACACAAAGCCTCCATCGATCTATCCGCCCTCGCCGCCGCCATCAAGGCGTGGGGCCGCGAACTCGGCTTTGCCGATGTCCGCATCGCCGATACCGATCTGTCGGATGCGGAAGCCGGATTGCGGATGTGGCTCGATGCAGGCCATCACGGTGAGATGGATTATATGGCAGCCCACGGAACCAGGCGCGCGCGTCCCGCCGAACTGGTGCCGGGTACGGTGCGCGTGATCACGGCGCGGATGGATTATCTGCCGCAAAAAGCAGGCGAAGACTGGCGCGCGCAGGAAGAACGGCGCATCGGCGATCCTGCCGCCGCGACCATCTCGGTCTATGCGCGCGGCCGCGATTACCACAAGGTGCTGCGTGCCCGGCTGCAGCAACTGGCCGACCGGATTGCGGGCGAGGCCGGCGCGTTCGGCTATCGGGTCTTTACCGATTCTGCGCCGGTGATGGAAGTCGCGCTGGCGCAAAAATCCGGTCTCGGCTGGCGCGGCAAGCATACGTTGCTGCTCAATCGCGAGGCCGGCTCGATGTTTTTTCTCGGTGAGATGTACACCGATCTGCCGTTGCCGGTCGATGCGCCGATCAGCGGGCATTGCGGCAGTTGCAGCGCGTGTATCGATGTTTGTCCGACGCAGGCGATATTGGGGCCGTATGAACTGGACGCACGGCGTTGCATCTCGTACCTGACGATCGAGCTGAAGGGCAGTATTCCGGTCGAATTGCGGCCGCTGATCGGCAACCGGGTGCTTGGCTGCGACGATTGCCAACTGGTCTGTCCGTGGAACAAATTCGCGCAGCGCGCCACGCTGGCCGATTTCGATGTGCGCAATGGATTGGACAGCGCCACGCTGGCCGATCTGTTTGCGTGGACCGAAGAAGAATTCAATCGCAATATGGAAGGCAGCGCGATCCGCCGTATCGGTCACGAGCGGTGGTTGCGCAATATAGCGGTCGGTCTGGGCAATGCGGCGCCTGCAATGTCAGGCGATCCAGCCATCGTTGCCGCGCTCGAGGCAAGAGCCGGCCATCCATCCGCGCTGGTGCGTGAACACGTCGCGTGGGCTTTGACCCGGCATAAAGCCTAGAGCGGCTTTCGTATCAGCGTGAGGGTGATGCGGGTTGGTTTGGGGTGCAGGGCAAGGCGCGAGGAGCGCAGTGTGCGCCGGCCACACCAGCGACGAACAACGCCGCCATGCGCTCCAAAGCGGCCCGCAGCGCCCATACACTGATACGAAAACCGCTCTAGCCTTGGCGGAGCGCAGCGAAACCGGGTTGCGCTGCCGGATTCGATTTTAATGCGCCAGCAATAACCACAGCGGCAGCGTCGCAATCGACAGCAGCGTGCCTGCCGTAATCAGGAAGGCAACCAGCGGTCCGTTGCCGCCCATGCGCGTTGCGAGCACATAAGCGCTGGGGGCGGTCGGCAGTGCGCAAAACATCACGGCAATCTGCAATTGCAATGCGGACAAGCCGATCCAGCGCCCCAGTACCAATGCAATGGCAGGCAGTGCGAACAGCTTGACTGCGATCAGGTAAGCGGCCATGCCTTTGGCTTCGTTCAGGCCTGACAGGCGCAATCCGGCGCCGACCATGATCAGGCCCAGCGCAATCGATGCATTGCCCATTCGCGACAGGGTGATGCCGATCATTTCGGGCACCTGCAGGCCCATCAGGTTGAAGAGCACGCCGCTTGCGGTCGCGATCAGCAATGGATTCTTCGCGAGTTCTTTCAACAAGCCGCCGCTTTTATGCACCAACGCATGCACCGCCGCCATATTGCAGAGCGGGATCGCAAACCCCATGATCAGCGCCATCAACGACGTGCCCTGATCGCCTGCGAGCCGGGATGCGACAGCCAGCGCGATATATGAATTGAAACGGAATGCGGTTTGCAAGGCGGATTCGAAGATCATCGGCCCCGGCTTGAACAATGGTTTGGCCAGCCATCCCAGCCCGATGCCGCACATGATCGCGGCCAGCGCGACTTGCAGCAGCTTTCCGGTTGCAGCGAAGTCGAGCGGCGTGCGCGATGTCGAATAAAACAGCAGCGCCGGAAAGAGCACGTAATAGACCAGCTTTTCCAGTCCGGCCCAGAACTCGCTTCCCCATTTGGCGATGCGCATCAGCAGGAAGCCGATCAGGATCAGCATGAAGTCGGGCAGCAGGAGGGTAGCGATGGACATGAGGAATGGGCAGGAAGCCCGGCGTAAACGAGAAAAGGGTTGCAAACCGTGAGATGGTACCGGCGTTTGGCTTTGGCTGCTGGAGCATGGTACGGCTAAAGCGGATTTCAGTTATGCCGATCGGCGTCGGTGCCGGGCAGGTCGGCTCCGATAACGAACGCTTTATTGGAGTTTGATGCTCAAGCTTGTCATCGGGCTGAATCGCCATGGCAATATTCAATGGCAAGGCATTTACTTCAGCAGCCGCGCCAGTTCCACTGCTGTCTTTACATTCATCTTGTCGAAAATATTTGAGCGATGCACTTCAACGGTACGCATGCTGATGCCGAGTTTGTCGGCGATTACCTTGTTCATTTTTCCATCCAGAACCAGGTCGAGCACTTCGCGTTCCCGCGCCGACAGCGCCGCCAGGCGGGAATGAACGGCGGCGGCGGCGCCGGCTTGCTGCGAAGCGGCCAGCGCTTCCTGTACCCGGTCCATCAACTTGTTGTCGTTGAACGGTTTTTCGAAAAAATCGAATGCGCCGCGCTTCAATGTATCGACCGCCATCGGTACATCGCCGTGGCCCGTCAGGAAAATCACCGGCATGCGGTGCGTGAGGCCGCGCGCGTGGAGTGCATCGAACAGAGCGATGCCGCTGATATCGGGCATGCGGATATCGAGCAGCACGCATTCGCCGTCCGGATCGAAGCTGATCGTGCCTTCGAGCGTCGCGAGGAATGCTTCGCCGCTTTCGTAAGCCTTCGCGGGAATGGCGCGCGATCTGGCCAGCCACGCCAGCGAATCGCGAATCACCTCTTCATCATCGATAATGTGCAGCATTCATTCTCCGGCGAATTTTTTTGAATGAGGGGAATTACGGCGCCCATTGTCTGCGCGAAATGGATGAGATGCAAACAGTGTCGCGAAAACAACCGGAGAGCGATGGTTCCTGAATGGATTTTGCCGCGCCTACTTGCCGCCGATTGTCGCTGAATCAAGCATGTTTTTGGACAATGCCGGCAGTGAAAAGCGGAAAATCGTGCCGCCTTGGGGATTGCGTTCATGCGTCAGTGTGCCGCCGTGGAACTCGACCGCGGTGCGGCAGATGTTAAGGCCCATTCCCATTCCTTCCGCCTTGGTTGAAAAAAACGGCGAGAACAGCCGTTCGACAACATCATCCGGAATTCCATGACCGTGATCGATCACCGAGACGATCACGTTCGGCGTCGGCAATGCCGCGTCCTGCGCCGCGACGATACGCAGTATGCGCCGTTCCGGAATGATGTTCTGCATCGCTTCGATTGCGTTCCGGGTAAGGTTGAGCGTTACCTGTTCCAGCAGCACGCCATCTCCCAATACCGGCGGGAGTGCCGGGTCGATACTGGTCTGGATCGACACGAAAAACTGGCGCGCCTGCAGTTCGATCAATGGAATCACATTATCCAGCAGCGCCTGGATCGTCACCGGTTCACGCGTCGGTTCGCGCTTTTTCACAAAGGCGTGCACGCTGCGGATGATATGCCCGGCCCGTTGCGCCTGGCTGCTGGCTTTTTCCAGCGCGGCTTTCAGCGTTTCGGGATCGATACGGCCCGATTGCCCGTGGCTGCCGTTGAGCAAATTCAGCGCGCCGGTGGTGTAGCTTGAAATTGCCGCCAGCGGCTGGTTCAGTTCATGCGCCAGCGTGGAGGCGATTTCCCCCATGCTTGCCAGCCGCGCGCTCGATTGCAGTTTTTCCTGTTGCTGGCGATTGAGGTTTTCGATCCGCTTGCGATCCGAGATGTCCAGAATCGATCCCATCCATCCGGTCTGCTTGCCGCTGTCGTCCAGCAACGGCGATTCGAAAATCAGCACCGGAAAGCGTTCGCCGCCGGCCCGCAGAAAAACTGTTTCGTATTGCGGCGTGACGGTGCCTGCCAGCACCTGCGTGAAGCGCCCTTTATATTCTTCCATGGCTTCCGGCGCCCAGTACGGCATCGGCGGCACTTTGCCGACCAAATCCTCGGGCGGTATGCCGACCATCTGACAGAACGCCGGATTGACGTAAGTGATCCGTCCTTCCAGGTCGCGTGCGCGCAAGCCGGTCAGCAGCGAGTTTTCCATTGCCGTGCGAAACGATACCTGATGGCGCAATGCGCCTTCCGCCGCCAGCCGCCTATTGATGTCGCGCCATAGCGCACCGAGGCTCCATAGCAGGCCGAGCGACAATGCGATGACCGAACCCACCAGCAGATTAGGCAGTAATTTCGGCGCACTCTTGACGCTGTTGGTGCGCAGCATCAAGGCAACGCCCGGAAGGTCCAGCGCGCGGCTGTGCGTGTAGACGCCGCGTCCGGGGCCGCCGGCGCTGCGCTTGTCGATGATGACATCGTCATCGTCGGTCAGCGTGATTTCGTTATCCTGCGCGAACCACCAGGGGACCATCCGATCCAGAATGCTGCCGGTCGGATAAGTGGCGACCAGGCTGCCGATGTAGTTATTGCCGAGGTACAGCGGCACGTGATAATCCATCTGCATCGGTCCGGCCAAGCCGGGCGCCGGCTGGCTGTATTGCGGCGTTCTGGTGTTGCGAGCCCGTTGTGCGGCCAGTTGGGATGACTTCGAAAAATCGGCAAGCGAGGTCGGCAATTCGTCGGTGGAAATGACTTGTCTTCCAGTCGTGTCCAGCCACACGATACGGCTGAGTTCGCGGCTGTTTCTAAGGAGGGCGGTTAATCTGTCGTGCCACTTTTGCGTGGACAGGGAGCCGGCGGCGATCTCGGCGGCAACCAGGCGCAGACTTTCTTCATTGCGGCTCAACTGGAAACGGATGGTTTGCTCTACCCACAGCGTATCGGCAATCAGCTGTTCCTGGCGTTCATTGGTTTCCATCCGTTGCGCCTGCCATGGCAGCCACAGCAGTGTGGACAAAAACAGCAGCATCAGCAATACAGGCAGCAGCCAGCGCCATGCCTGTCTGCGGTGAGGAAATCCGCCGAATTTACGGTTATGTCCGGAGTCATTCATGCATGCAAGTGTACCGGACTATGTTTTCCTGCAAGCATCACTGCCTATTGTGTATTGTGGTTAACCACAGTTGTCATGATCATGTAGCTTATTGACAATAAGCATCGGGATAGAAAATTGTTATATTTATAATTCCATCAGGAGACATCCATGAAACTCAAAACCCTGCTATTGGCATTGACCGCTGCCGCCGTCGTCACCGGAAATGCATTTGCTCAAACACCGATCGTCATCAAGTTCAGTCACGT
>JAQGLW010000055.1 GCA_028292665.1 Herminiimonas sp. | reverse complement strand
ATCGAAGCCGCGAATATTTCCTACAATCTGCTCAAGACCACCGCCGGCAACGGCATTGCGATCGGCCCCGTGCTGCTCGGTTGCGCCAAGCCGGTGCATATCCTGACGCCGTCTGCGACCGTGCGGCGGATTGTGAACATGACGGCGTTGTGCGTGGTGGATGCGGTGGCGCAGCGCGAAGTGAATAATCACCGCTAACTTGTTTGTAAAAAAGCCGTTCATCCTTGATTGGATGAACGGCTTTTTGCATGGACCGGTGCAGTTATTTTTTTATGGCGGGCTTGATTTTGTTTGCATGTCTGGCCGCAGCCAGTTCCCTGCGGTAAATCGCTGCCCATGCCGGATGCCCCGCTTCCGAAGGGAGCAGTTCAAAAGCCGGATTGACAGAAAAGATCGTGCGGAATTCGGTGCGGCATTGCGCACCGTTCTTCATCAGGCAGTGGGTGAAGGCGGCATATTTGTGTGCCCGGATCTCATCCGTTTTATCCGACAGTCCGTTCTTGATTGCCGCGTGCAGCGCATTGAGCGCTTCCTTGTAGCGGCCTGCGTCGTATTCCTTGATGCCTTCCGCCAGTTTTTGCTGTGCGGAGCTGGCTAGCATGCCGCTCCCGCGCACCACAGCGCGCTTGTCGTCGAGATTCCCCTTGATTGATCGCCACACCGGCCCCCAGGCAGGATGACCGGCTTCGTTTGGCGCCAGGTCGAAGTTGGAATCGGCTTTCAGAATGGTTTCGAACTGTTCGCGGCATTGCGCTTCGCGGTTGCTGATACAGTGGATGAATGCCATATGCTTGCGCGCATTTAGTGCATCGGCGGATTTCAGATTGCCGCTCGATACCGCGGCGTTGAGATCGCCGAGTGCGGTGTCGAAGCGGCTGTCCAGATAACGGGCGAGACCTTGTTCATAGCGCACCTGCGCTTCTGAAGCGGAAAGAACGGGTTGGCCGTTGTCGGGCTGTCTTGGATTCTGCGCACAGCCTGCCAGCAGCACGGCAAGCAGCGGCAAAAGAAATTTCATCATGAATTGATCGTACGCAGTTCCGTGGCATTGTTAAAAAAGATAATGCACCGTCGTTTCAGTGCTGCTCTTTACTTCAACGGTTTGCTTGTGCGGCGCAAACTGGCCGTTACGGATTTCGATGCGGTGTTTGCCCGGAGCCAGGCTCAACGATTTCAGCGGCGGGCTGACCCCGCGCTTGCTGCCGTCGACATACACTTCGCCCCACGGCTGAACCGCCAGTTTCACCGTGCCGGGTTTTGCCACAGGCGCGGCGTCATCTTTCTTTTCCGCTTTACCGGCAGGTTTTTCAGGCGTCGCCGTTCCGGTTGCGGAAATTGCCTGCGGCGCTTTTTCGATGCCGGCGCTAACGGCAACCACTGCCGGTTTTTCCGATTTGATTTCGACCGGTCTTGCCGGCTCGGGAACTGCCGCGGCTGCAATCGATGCCGTTGCCGGCATTCCATCCGGATTCTTCAGAGCCGGCTTGCTGGTCCAGGACCACACGGCGCCGGTAATTGCGATGGCCCCGAGCGCTGCGGCAATCAATCCGGCGCGGTATGCAATTCTCTTCTGCGCTGACGACACGGCCGCCTTATTGGATCCGGCACCGCTGCCCGCCTGCGCGTTGACATCGAAAATCCTGTCGGACCACACGCCGGATTGCCTGGCGCGCGAGCGGTCTCTCATTTTTTCGGTTAGCTGCTCGGTCAGTTTTTCGGCGCCTTCAGCAGGTCCGAAACGATACACTTCGTGTTCGCGCACGTGTTTGTCATGACGCGTGCCTTCGTAAACAAACAGCTTGGTATAGTCGCGCGAAAAACGTGAAATGATATCGAAATACGAATGCGACGCCATCACCTGCCCGGGCTCGGCGAAGCTCATTACCCGCTGCGCATCATTGACGCCGTCGCCGATCATGTTGGTGTGGCTGTTGATGTCGCGCACCATCTTCAACGGTCCGAGATTGATGCCCATCCGCACGAAGCCTGGTTCTCCCAATGTCGCCTTGCCGGCATCGATTGCATCTCTCAGCGAAAGAGCTGCGAAAAGAGCATCTTCCGGATCGCCCAGAAAAGCGATGGCAGCGCCATCGCCGGTATCGACCATGATGCGTTCGCTCTCGGAAACGTTGTGCACCGCTTCGGTAAGCAGGCTGTTAAACATTTCCTTCATCGCAAGCTGATCCGGCACCGTCCTGCACGAGTAACCGACGATGTCGAGAAACAGCACGCTGCCGATGAAGGTGCGGTTTAATTGCTGAAGGGAAGGGGGCGTATTTTTCATACTGGAAGTTTTCATTATGCACACCGCAGGTTGCATAGAATGGAGATTCTACCGCGTAATCAATTCATTTGTTGATCGCGCACAACTTTCTTGGCGGTATTTTGCCGCGCCGGACATCAGCCGTGAATTTGATCAATATTATTGAAACGGCTATCGGATTACCGCCGTTGCGTTCTATTTCCTGATCGGCACGCGCCCGGTTTGCACCAGCGTCGCCGCCCGATCGCAATGTCCGGGCTGGTCATCAAAGAATATATGCGGCTTGAATGCGGCCAGCACGGCGGATTTTGCGACGCCTCCCATGAAGAAGGTTTCATCGATAGCGACATCCCATGCGCGCAGTGTGCGGATTACCCGTTCATGCGCAGGTGAGGAACGAGCGGTGACCAGTGCGGTGCGGATAGGCGCGGCGCGGCCATCGGCGGTCTTGAAATTGTTTTGTATGAAGGACAGTGCTTTCAGCAGGCGCGCGAAGGGACCTTCCGGCAGCGGTTTCTTCGCATTTTCGCGCTCATGATTTTCGAATGCCTCGATTCCTTGCGTCTGAAAAATCCGTTCCGACTCGTCCGAGAAAATTACGGCGTCTCCATCAAACGCAATCCTGATCTGGCCGAGTTCTTCCAGTGCGTTGTCAGGCTTTTGATAAAGCAGGGCGGAAGCGACCCCGGAATCCACTGCTGCCTGCACATCGTCCTCGTGCAACGATAAAAACAGACTGACATTGAATGCCTGCAAATACGGCGCGAGCGATGCGCCGCCGGACAAGGCGGCACGTGTAATGTCGAGACCGTAATGCTGGATTGAGTTGAATATCCGCATCGATGTCTCGGAAGAATTGCGCGACATGATGACGACTTCGACAAAGCGCTGGTTATGTGTAAGCACATTCAACTTCAGCAGCGCGCGCACCAGCGCAAAGCCGGCGCCGAGTTTCAGAATTTCGTTTTCATTGTCGAGCTGATGCCGGCGATACGCGTCCAGCCCTTCGGTGCGGAAAATTGCTTCCTCCGCTTCCAGGTCGAACAGCGCTCTGGAGGAAATGCCGACGACAAGCAGATTATCGAGAGAGACGGGCATGGTCGATATTTCCTGCAGCGCAGGATCCGTTTTAATTGGAATCAGGAAAATACCGGACCGGGTATTTTCGAAATGGCATGAGTTGCTCATATTATAAACATACCGACCGGATAGAAAATCGTTGCCTCAAATGAAAAACCGGTTCAAACGGACATTCATGATCGGCACTTCCGCAGCGGTATCGGCTGCGCCCATATCCAATATGCGCGATACTATGCACTGTACTTATACAGCATTCAATGTCATGCGGTTCTTTCTCATATGCATCCGGCAAGAAGGTCGTCTGCCGGATCGCAACCGGCCAGCCGATTTACTTCGATGCGCCGGCAACCTGGTTATGGCCGGGGTTCGGCAATGCGCGATGATGAAGCCGGCCTTGCGCTTCAGCATGCGATCGTCGGCGCATCATGATGCCGAGCGATCGCAATCATGCGTCGTCAACTTTTCATGAGTTGCAATGAGTCTGTTTTTTGAACTATTCCGGCTGGTATGGAAAACGGTGTAAATGCGTCCTAAAGTAACCTCGGTCGGCCTTATCGTTCTGCCGGATCCTGCCGATAATTTTGAGTACCCGACGCACATCGACCGTACGAGTCTTGATGCGTTGCCGCGCAGGCCGGGTGTTTACCTGTTCCGCGACCGAGCCGGTGTACCGGTCTATATCGGCAAAAGCGTCAATATCCGGTCGCGCGTACTGTCCCATTTGCGCACACCCGGAGAGGCGGCGATGCTGCAAGACAGCTTTACCGTGGACTTCTTGCGTACTGCGGGCGAAATCGGCGCGCTGCTTCTGGAATCCCGATTGATCAAGAAGCTGCAGCCTGCCTATAACGCCCAACTTAAATATATGGGTGAAACATTTGCGCTCCGGCTGGCAGTGGATGAAACCCGGCCGCAGGTGGTCGGTTCAAGCGAAGTCGATTTCATCGAGGACTACGCTTTGCACGGCCTGTTTGCATCGCGCAGCGCAGCGCAAGAAGGGTTGCGTTCCCTGATCCGGCAGCACATGCTTTGTCCGGCATTAACCGGCCTGGAAACGGTCACGCACGGTCGCGCCTGCTTCTCGCGGCAGATCGGACGCTGCCTGGGCGCATGTGCCGGCAAGGAATCGCCGGCAACCCACCATGCGCGCCTGATAGCCGCGCTCAAACAGTTGCAGGCATCGGTATGGCCGTATGCCGGCCCGGTCGGCATCGTCGAGGAGAGCGATGGATGGCGGCAGATTCACGTCATCGACCGCTGGTCCTATCTGGGTTCGCTGGAAGGCAGGCGCAAGCAGATCAATCGCCCGGCAAAGCATTTCGTCGATATCGACACTTATAAAATTCTGATCAAGCCCATGCTCAATAATGAATTGCATATCGTGGAAATGGCCCCGGCAAGGAAAAACGGCCGAAGAAATACGTATGTGCAATTGGAATAAAGTCAAAATGGAACAGGAGCTGCGGCGCTTTCTCCGGAATGGTCGACTTGCGTCAAGCCACGTTGCCGGTCAATGCGGCATTTATGCAATATGAAATGAGTTCCGATAATTTTTTGACTCGATGCGATCTTTACGAACGGCAGCCAGTCCAACGGTTGACAGCTGCCAGGCGTCAACAGGTTTTCCATTGAGCCGGCATGCCGTCGTATTTTCGAAGCGCCGGGATTCAATGTGAAATGGAGACTACTCCGTCACGTATTTATTTTGCCGCCGATCGATTCAGGGGGATGGTTTCAGACTGGCAACGATGGCCAACAAAAAACCCAGTTGCCTGTGAGGGGACTGGGTTTGTGGTCACTCTTGTCGTTCTTTGATGTTGCCTGCAACTCTGTTGGTGCGAGAGCCGGAATCGAAAAGTGGACGACGAGCCTTAATAACAGTAGCTTTTCTGAGTATTGAACTGCAAAGTACCAACAAAAGTACCAACAAAATGACATCTACCGCCGTTGTGGTTCCAAAGCAACGGTATGACTTTCTATGATCTGGCTTGAGATTGCGCTCTAATTGCTTTGAAACCTAGTCCAAAATAACTGTACCAACGAATGTGAGAGGATTCCATAAATTGGACATTATTCGGGAGGATTGGTTGACCTACTATTTGATTGGGCTGAGAAGCGCTGGCTGGCCCAGCTCAACCAGCTTGCCGTCGGACTTCTCGAAATAATTCTTCCAGAACGATGCCAGAGCTTGCATGGTTTTCGGATCCCGATATTTTTTCGCCTTGGTAGCGTCATCCGGCAGTAATCCTGTTCCGATCACGTAGACCTTCGCCCCCCCGAAATCGCCCAACAGATCATTATCGGTCGCCAGCTTCATTTCTTTGATTGGATCGATTTTGCGTACCGAAGCACCCTTGTCAGTATAGAAGCTGGAAACAGAAGAGTTTTCCAGCATATCGGAGACGATCAGCACGATCTTTTCTTTTGCCGGCAAATTTTTGACCTTGGATGAAATCGCCTTGAAGCTGGCCATTACGTCTGACTTTGCAAGTTGGGTACTTGCACCGTCGAAAGCACTGCGCAGCGCGTTTCCCACAACCTGCATAGCTTGCTGAGGCTGTTTTTTCAGGCAGCTGTCGAACTTTGAGAGCAACGGCTTAGAAATGTCGTTCCTTGCTTGTTCTGGTATCCCGCCCTCGATTTTTCCGGAGGTAACTACCTGCACATAGCGGCCTTGTGAAAATGCCGAGAACGTCAGGATTGCGAATCCGTGATTTCCGACTAGGAAGGGCTTGACGTTGTCAGCCACTTCCTGTCGGAGCGTCATATCCAGTAGTGTCGTCTGGTCGATGGCGACGACAATCTCCGTTTTAACTTCGGGCGCCGCCACCCCGACTTTCTTGTCGTAGCAGGATGCTATGACGTCCTCCTGTCCCGCGTGCGCAAAACCAGCCATTGCAAGCATGAGCGAGACAAATGCAAGACCCTTCATCATATCAAGTCCTTAATCTCGGAATCGCGGTTGTTCTGTTCCGCTTCGGCCGCTTGTTTGCGAAGCGTAAGGGCGGTTAACACATCCTTGTAAAGTTCTTCGGGCAGTGTTTTGAGGTATGCCGTTTTAGCCGCCTTGTCTTCGCCCAAGGAATCTAGATGGGCCAACACTTGATCCGAGCGTCTCAATTGCGTTTCCACAACCGGCTTGACAGCGGCGATAAGCATGGATTTGGCAACCGCCGAGTTTTCTATAGCCGGAATACCTGAGCCGCCTTTGAGAGCAGCTCTTTCTGCGTCGGCTTCGCGTTCTTGCATTATTCTCTCGCGCGCTTTTTCGCGTTCTATTTTCCGTCGCCTTTCTTCTTCTTGCTCCACCTCGTTCAGGAAGTCATTGAATGTTTTAGTAGTGTGAAATTCGGCCCCCGTACCATGGTCCCCATGATTTACCATCATGCGCTGCTGCAGGTCTTCCAGTTTGCTTTGCGCTTTATCGGCGACGCGCGTAAATGCTGCGCGCACGTCTTCATAGGTACTGAATTTTCCATAACCAAGTGCTCGATATGCATCCTTGCTGTTTTCACCGGCGAAGCCCCAGCGATATCCGAAAAGAACGCCAAGACCTTGCAGAAACACGAATAGAAAGGCCAGCATGCCGAATGTGACCCAGTAAGCGCGTTGGTCAAAGCCGGCACCTTCCTTGATGGCTTTCACGTCAGCTTGAGTGCTGGCTTTGGCATCGTCGTCTGGTATCTGCACTGTCTTTGCACCCATGTCCATGCCGCTCGGGCCATTTTGCTTTGAAGTCAATTCGCTGGTTTGCGCCCGGACTGAGTCATCAAGTTGTTTGTTAGCACTTTGCACGCGAACATAGGTTGCGCATATTGCCACGATGAGTACAAACGCGATCGTCGCCCAAGTAATGACGTAGCTTGGTATTGTCCCGACGCGGTTCGACATCTGCGTGTATTCCGGCTCAGCGTCATCTAGACTTTGTGGAAGGGCCAGGGGCATAGGACGTGATCGCAGATTCTTGATGCGTCCCGCCTCAAGCCATGCACGTCGTGCATTCCTGCTCTTGTGCGATTTATAAAGTTCATGACCAGCAAAGTGGGTGAATGCCACAGCGATCACCGACACGATGAAAGATAGGCCGTATGCAGCCAGGTTCTGAGTCGATTCGCTGGCGCCGGGAATGGTATAGCCTGCCAGAACATAGCTGAAACCCTTGGCTTCCACGAAAACGAGCGTTACCGTCAGCAGCCAGATGAGTATAGGTGTGGCATGCCGGCCGTTATCTCCGGCCTTATTCAGGTAGGCGATTTTTTCATTGAAGTCATATTCGCCTTGAATCTGTATAAACGCCTTATAGTCTTGGCAAAGCGTTCTTTCTGCCTTGAACCATCCATTGGCGTTGGCCGCTGAATTTTGATCACGTGCCAGGCGGGCAATTTTTCCAATGACTGGAAAGCTGTACCAGGTGTTCAGCCACCACCATTTCACTTTTTCCCACAGAACTACAATAAAGCATAGCGCCACCAGCACTGATACGATACTCCATGCCGCCACTGGGTAAGTTTCGACGAATTCATTCATGCGTGATTCCCTTAGTTGACGATCGTCGGCTTGAATTCAGCAACATATAGTTTTTGCTCACGTGCATATACGATCTTTCCGGCCTTTGCAGAAGACCCGCCAGTCTTGTTATACAAGATATCGACGCATTGCATTCCGCCTGCACCGTTGGCGAAAATGCGATACAGAATTCCAGATTCACCAAGATAGGTATTCACTTCTGGGTTGATCGCGACATCGGGCTTCGGGTTGCGATTTTTGGTCGGATTGTAATTTGCATATACTTTAAGATCGGGTATCTGCGCCAGAGATGCCTCGCTCGCCAGCACCGCCACTTTGTTGATTACGATCTGATGACCGTTGACTTTGTCGGTCCAGGTTTTGCCATAGAGGCTTGGAACATGCTCCCCGGTGCTATAGACTGCACCATTCTTAAGTGCACGGACCGCGCCAGAGAGCCGAGGACGGTCCTTCGAGCAGTCCGAGAGGACGGCAGGTTCATCGGCATATGCGTTGCTGATCAGCGAGAACCATGCAGTCTTGTGTTCAATCTTCCCGACCTTGATCATTCCAGTATTCGTGGTCAGAGGCGTGCCTCCGAAATCCAATTCATTGAAGTCAGGTTTTGTGGATGAGGGCAGTTCAGTCCGAGCAATCTTTGCTTGCGATTCAGACGTGGATGCCTTAGCGGCCAGGGCCACTTGTGGCTTGGAAACTTGTGCAACCTTCGGTGCAGGGTTCATAGGGGTAGCCGACGCGACGGATTCATTCCCCATTCTTGGCACAGGGCCTGTTCCCTTCAGTACTGGCATTTCCTTAGCTACTTGAACCGATTTGGATGCCTGCTTGGCAGGTGCTTTAGGCTTGGGTGAGATTGTAGGATTGCTGGCCGAAACCATGGTTTCAACGCGGTAGAACTGGTAATTCGGCTTGCGAACAGCGAGGAATTTCTGGAAATTAGCTTCATCTGCCAATTCAATGATTTCGACACGGCGGTTCTGAGCGCGGCCGACTTCCGTATTGTTATCTGCCATTGGATACACCTCGCCGGCGCCTTGATAGAAGATCGCATCACGGGGAATACCATGCTGCTCCATAAATTGGGCTACAGCCTTGGCGCGGCGCTCGGAAAGGTCGGCATTGAATTTGGAAGAACCTGTATCGTCAGTATGTCCGAGTAGTAGGAATTTGTGCTGCAGGCTGATTTGCAGGTATTGCTGTCGTTCCTTTTGATTTTGAATCTGTGCCGCAGCCTTATTGACATTATAGGCATCTGCGATCGCAGCGAAATACTGACGTGCCCGAAGTGTTAACACGTCTGAATTTGTTTCGAAGTGACCGCCTTGCTCCGTCTGATCGCGAAGGGAAACGACCGACCCGATCGATTCTTTTTGGACCATCGCCGCATTGGAGACATTTTTCATCTGTGTGTCATTGATGACCGTGCCGTCGCGGGCAATCGTCGCCATCGCCAAGTCAAGTTGGTATTGGCGGGCAATCTTGGACAGTTCGCACCGCTTGCGGTCCATATCGGTACCAATCAAGCCACCAAACAATCCACCAATTGCTGCGCCGGCTGCCATTGCTCCTTTGTCCTTATTCGATGCGGCTGCCCCCAGCAGTGCCCCGATACCCACACCAAGGGCGATTCCGATGTTCCTGGCATTGTTGGAGCAGGGGTCTGCGTTATTGAACGTGTCATTAAAGACCTGTGCAGGACCGCCCGGTTGCCCTGGTGCCGAAGCGCAGCCAGTGAAACAGACTGCGATGGCCAATACCATCGTCTTTTTTGTGACTCCCAGCTTCATATGTCCCTTTCAGTGTTTTTTGATTCTTATTTGTGGCAAACCTTTTTGCTATGAGGCTTTGGTCGCTTTGGAGGATAACCAAATAGTTGTTTATTTTCAACAAATATTGATTATTAGGAACGCAAAAACAAAGCTCTTGCCGTGTCAGGTTGCTCCGACACAGAGCCGGTTCAGCGTGGTACCCAGGCAGCTCCTTGCTGACGTTTGATATTGCGACCGGGCTGAATAGATGAAGGTAATGGCACGTAAGTGAGACAATTTTCCCGAATATGATCTCAACTGTAGAAGATTGTCTCAAATTGCCCACTTATTTTCGTGTGGATTGGCCCGGTTGACTATTGCAGGGTGAGTATTCTGATTCGCTGCAATGCACAAGCACAGCTACCCGCATGACCAGCGGCGGATCGTCTGCCGGAGCGGCCGCGGCGGCCGCGCTCAATCTCGGCGTACTGCATATCGGGCAAGACTCGGCAGGGTCGATCCGCATCCCGAGCGCCTTTTACGGAACGTTCGGCCTCAAGCCGAGCCACGGCCGCGTCCCATTGGCTCCACCCATGCCGTTCGCCCTCATTTCCGATGTCGGTCCGATGACGCGCACGGTGCGCGATGCGGCCCTGATGCTGACAATCATGGCTGGCTCCGACCCGCGCGACATCTGGGCGATTCCAACGCCGCCGCCCGATTACCGGATCGGTCT
>JAQGLW010000051.1 GCA_028292665.1 Herminiimonas sp. | reverse complement strand
GGTCAAAATGGTTTTCCCGATGAGCTCTTCACGCCGACAACGATAAAGTTCTGCACCACGCTGGTTGCAATCGATGATTTCGAAGTCAACGATGGTTCCATTTGAATTCCCTACCGGGCAGGCGATGTAAAATCCCTCATTTCCACCTTCCGTTGCCATGCGATAAGTAGCTTGGGTCACGTCCAATTGGCGCTTTCTCCAGGCCAGACGCATGGAGAATGCCATGGCGATTAATGCAAAAAACACCAACGCAACCGTAGCCACTATTCCTTCACGAATCTCGACGGCCCGATTGGCCCAATATGGTGCGAGCACATCTTGCTGGTCCAGACCAGCCATTGCAATCAGAGGATATTTTTTAACAGCGGTCCACCCAACATAACGAGTACGTTTGTCAGTAAACCAATCAGCTCCAACAAGAATGGTGCTTCCGCCCTGCGTTGGAAAATGGAACCCTGATACGAGCGCTTCATTTCCCGGGTTGTGAATTGTTCCGCCAATGCGTGTTGCTCGCACGATATCGTCGTTGCCTACGATGCCTACAAATCCGTTTCCTCCCAAAGTTGTATAGTCATAGTTGGTGGTAAAGTAATTGAGCGTGACTGAAAGCAGCACGACACCACTGAAGCTACCGGATTGGTCTTCCAGTCTGCGCGAAAAATGAAGGACGTTTCTTTTCGTGGCATGCCCGACGGCAGGAGCGCCGATATACAGGGAATCCTGAGATGCGTTTTTGTGCGCCAAGAAGTACTGCCTGTTTCCTACGCCTTCTGGCTTTGAGCTTCGCACCGAAGCCGTTACGACTTTGCCATTGCGGTCGCTAATGGCAACATAAAAACCGGCATTGGAAGGAAATAACCCCGTGCTCGCGATATCTTCCAGCTGCAATTGCGCGTTGGCCAGTTGCCATTCGTACTTAACGTGAAGCACAATTTGGTCAAGCGCCTCCAGCGTTTGAGTGAGGTGGTCAGCGTGCGTGCTGGATACCACTTCTGCCTGCTTCAGGGCGTTGCGTTCAAGTGCTTCTTGGTCGGCATTCAAACCCGTAAGCAAAAAATACCATCCGAAGGCGCACATGCCAATCGCAGCAATTGGCCACACAAGTGCCAAATGATAATTTCCACGTAAAAAGCGCAATTTGTCTCGTCTCCCGACTTGACCACTCTTTATCCGCGCCGTCCCATCCAACTTTGCATATGTCATTGTGTTATTTCATGTAGAGCTCATCCACTGGTACTGACTGAAAAAAGCTCGGCAAGTTACGAAGACCTGACCGGTCCTTGTAGTAAATTTTCAGTCAGAAATGACTTGGGTCAAGAGATGAAGTCAGTTATGCCAAGACGGTTGTCTTACAAATACTGGTCGAAGAAATTGAAAGTGGCTTTCCGGAGTGTCTGCTGTTCGCCTGCGCTGTACTCCGCATGATGGCGCCAACCAAGATGCAGGGAAGCGGCCAGCCGACAATGCTTAATATCCTGCCCCGAGATACCAGCGAATGCGAGAACCGGCTCGACGATAAGCGCTATGCATTCGCTTTACGACCCAAACGGATTTCGTCTGTTGCATAATTGCGCTTTCTTAATATTCAAACCTTGGAATTCGAACCATCATGATGAAACAAGTTGCCTTCCTTGTATGCCTGTGTAGTGTCGGTACATCGCAAGCATTGGAAATAACCGGTGCCGGCTCTACCGCAGCGGCACCGCTCTATACCAAGTGGCAAGAAGCGTATGCCAAAAAAACCGGCATTAAATCGTCCTATCAGTCAATTGGCTCGTCCGGCGGCATCAAGAAAATCAGCGAAGGGGCGGTAGACTTTGGCGCGAGCGACGCACCAATGTCAGTCGCGGATTTGAACAAGAAGAATTTGCTGGATTTCCCGACCGTGATTTCGGGAGTTGTCCCGTTTATCAATGTGCACGGTATCAAGGCGGGAGAACTGCGTCTGACTGCGGATATCCTGGTAGGTATCTACTCGGGAAAAATCACCAAATGGAACGATGCGGCCATCGTGCATGAAAATCCAAAGCTGGCCTTGCCTAATCAGACTATTGTACCGCTCGCCCGTGCCGATGGCTCGGGTACCACCTTTACGCTGACAGACTATTTCAGCCGTGTGAATCCGGAGTGGAAACAGAAGTTTGGCACCAACTTTACCATTGCATGGCCTTCGAACGTGGTCGCAATCAAGGGCTCCGCTGACTTGGTGGCCAACCTGAAGAAAACCCCTGGTGCCATCGGTTATGCCGAATATGCGTACGTCATTGAAAACACTCTGAATTACACGCTGCTCAAGAACCGGGATGGCCGGTTCGTCAAACCGGATGCAAGCTCCTTCAAGTCTGCATTAGCAAAAAGCGACTGGGAAAAAACCGGCAATTTTGAAGAAATGTTGACGGATAAGCCAGGCTCAGGAAGTTGGCCAATTACAGGCGGCACCTATGTATTTATACCAAGGGTAACGGCTAAACCCGAGCAAACCGCTGAGGCAGTCAAGTTATTCACTTGGGCCTTTATGGCGGGTGATGAGATTGCAAATAGCCTGGATTACATTCGCTTGCCAGACCTGGTTCAAGCGCGTGTGTTTCGCGAAATATCAAGCGTGGTTGATACGAAAGGAAACCGCCTTGTTGTGCCGATTAATATCAAACAATAAGTCGCCCGTTTTCATTCTTAAAGATGCCAACGAAGTTTTGAATGCTCCGGCCGCCTTGTGACCGCGGTGTAAGGAACTTTCTCTTCCTTCGACTAATGGGCGGAGTTCCCCCAATCCATCTTAAAGGAGCATCGCAATGCAGACAATTGCCCGCTTTAGCACTCGTTATTCATTGACCGCGATGATGCTGACTGCACTCATGCTCGGCACATCCGCAGTCCAGGCAGCCGAAACAAGTCGTCCACTAGAATTCGAAACTCATGCTGCATTTTTCTCTTCCGAAACTAAGCAAAAGGATGCGTTGGACCCGCAGGTATTTGTGAAAGCGGCCTCGGCAGAATCTGGCGTAGGACCACAAGGAATCAGACATGCTCCGGGCCTGAAAAATGCTTTGACTTCAGATGATATAAATCTTCCTCTCTATACTGCAGAGGCCAAGCCTCTTGGCATGTCGCTCGGAGAGTGGCTGGCTGCAAATGGGCATGCGGTTCTTTCTCCCCAACCCGATGGAAAGGAACGGATTACTGTAGTGCTTTCCGGCTTAAAACCCGGAGGTCACTACAGTCTATTTGAAAATCATTTCGAGCAGCATCCAATAGGATTCACACCACTCGACGGCACCGGCATCGACAATAATTTCATTGCTGACTCGAATGGCCGAGGTACTGTCACGGTTATTTCACCGTCAATACTTACCCATGACAATGCCGTGCTGCTTGTCTACCATTCAGACGGTCAGACCCATGGAAAGTCTCGTGGAGCTATCGGATTGAATGCGCACCATCAATTAATAGCGCGGCCCAAGTAGCCGAGCGAGCTCCTCGCTGGTATGGAAAATGCAACTACATTGCCCATGCGATGCCTTAAGCAGCTAAGACCCGGTTTCGAAACTTGTTAGTGAACGAATGTCTGTAGATGTCGTTGCAAGGCTTGGGGGCACAGCAGGATGGTGACAAGAATACCTTCTCGCTTAAGTTGAAGCTCTCAACAAAATCTCTGCGAGAGCTTTCACTAATCTGTCGGCAAGATGAAAAAGCAGGTGGACGGAACGCGCAGCACAACAAAGCTTGGCATGTTCAGTGCAGCAGTCGCTTGGTAATAGCCTGACGCCGACCTCGGTTTTTGTTCTTTTAAACGGCTTTCAAAATTAGCTTTGAAAGGTTCGCTGGCTCAATGAGGGCAGTTACCCTGCTGCCACGATGCCAATTGGTAGAAAAAGGAATCGCTTCATCATCAGCCATGGCACCTCGCTCGCCGGCACCGGCCGCGAAATCAAATATCCGAATCACTAAGAAATCGAGGGACGTGGCCTAAATTTGTTAATTTTCACGCGGATCTGGCTAGGTTTTCCATTGAACTTTGACCCGGCAATTCGCCTCACTAAGTATTAATGGGCTGCGTCGTCGATCACGCGCAGTGAGCAACGATCCGCACTTTTGGCCGAGTATCAGAGGCGCCAACATGAGTACAGAACCTGGCGCGGCAGGGTCGGAAAACAGTCCGCAGAAGATACTGCTGCGACGCTAGCCAAGAAGGAACAGCGCATTGCCGAGTTGGAGGTCAGTGTGCAGGTGCTCACGGCCTCGCATGTGGCGCTATTGCGCACCGTCGGTGCGATGGGGGGGCTTCAGCAAATGGGCGCAATTCTTTGAAAGTCATCAGGAGACTAGGAAAATCCTTGCGCAATTGGGTGCGATCCGAGATCAAGTCACGCCGCTCAGCCAGGGGCGCCCTCCTCGGCATGAAAATGAACTTTCAGAGTAGTGAGTATTCGCGTGATCGCCGCCACACAGTCGCATAAATCGACTCCATGAATTCGATGATCGTCAGCACCAAGCTCAATGGCGTCAATCCGCAGACCTGCCTGCGCAACGTGCTCACGCACATCGCCGAATACCCGGTCAACATGGTCAGCGATCTACTACCGTGGAATTGTGGCGGGCCAATTGCAGCCGCTACCTGCCTGATCTGGTGCCATCAACTCGTCGTTGATGTCGATGACGGTGCTGGCGTCACGCTTAGGCACCAGCGAGTGGCTCCGCGAGATACATGCCTGGGTACACTATCGTTGGCTTAGTTCATGAATGAGATCAACGAAAGCGCGGAGTCCCGCTGGTAGCTGTCGGCCAGGGGGATAGTAGAGCGCCAGACCAGGGTAGCTAGGCGTCCAGTCCTGCAGCACGCGCACAAGCCGTCCAGCCGCCAGGTCGTCACGCACATACCAATCGGCCAGATAGGCCAGGCCCGTACCGGCCAAGGCAGCTTCGCGCATGAGGCCCGGGTCGTCGAGCGTGAGTGGTCCGCTTACCTCGATATTCATCGGTTCGCCATGACGGGAGAACTCCCAGCGCGACGGCGCACCGCTGGGAAACCTGGCCCGGACACAGGGATGCTTGGCAAGGTCGGCCGGCGAAGTCGGGACCGGGAACCGTGAGAAGTGCTCAGGCGACCCCACGACCGCCATCTGGAGATCGCCGCCGATCGGTATGCGGACCATGTCTTGCGGCACCATCTCGCTCAGACGAATCCCGGCATCGAAACCCTCGGCCACGATGTCGACCATGCGCCCCTCGGTCACGATCTCCACCTTCATATCAGTGTAGCGGCTCAGGTAGGCCAGTACGATGGGTGCAAACACCATGCGCACTGCGCCCAGCGAGGCATTGATGCGGAGCGTGCCAATAGGTGATAGGCGATTAAGGGTAGTTTCGTCCATGGCGCCGCGAATCTCCGACAAGGCCGGTGCGATCCGTGCCACGAAGTGCTCGCCAGCCTCGGTCAGCGCGACACTGCGCGTGGTTCGGTGAAACAGGCGAACGCCGAGGCGCGTCTCCAGTCCCGCAACAGCGTTGCTCACGGCCGTGGTTGAAAGGCCGAGTTCATTCGCTGCGCGCCGAAAGCTCTGGCATCTGGCGACGGCAAGTACGACCTCCAGGCCGACTAGACTTGATTTTTGCATTGTCCCGATTTTCGAAATAAAACATCCATTTTTATCCATCTTATCAGAACTATGGGGCAGCCCTACACTACATGCATGCCTCCGGATAGTCCGGGGAAACACAGGAGCGATCATGCAAACCATCCACCAGACCTACATCGACGGCGCCTTCGTGACACCACACGGCACGGAGACCGTTGAAATCATCAACCCGACCACGGGAACGCCCCTCGCACGCGCGACCCTCGCCGATGCCGAGGATACGCGTCGCGCCATCGCTGCGGCAAAAAAGGCCTTGCCGGCATTTGCGCAAACAACAGTCGCCGAGCGCGTTGCCATGCTGAAACGACTGCACGCTGCCGTCCTTGCATGCAGCGATGCACTGCGCAATGCGACGATTGAAGAATATGGCGCGCCTGTTTCAAGGGCCACCTGGATCTCCCACTTCGCGGCGCAATCATTTCTTGACGCCGCGGCGACGCTGGAGGCCTATGAATTTACCCGTGTGATGGGTAGCTCAACCGTCGTGATGGAAGCTGTGGGCGTTGCTGCCCTCATCACGCCATGGAACAGCACTGCCGGTTCGATCTGCAGCAAGTTGGCGATGGCCATCGCTGCCGCTTGCACGTCCGTGGTCAAGCCAAGCGAGCTGAGCCCGATACAAAACAGGATAGTGACGGAAGCGATTCATGCGGCAGGCTTGCCGGCAGGCGTCGTCAATATCGTCACCGGACGCGGCGACGTCGTTGGCGCAGAACTGAGCACGCACCCGGATGTCGCCAAAATCTCGTTTACTGGCTCCACGACGGTGGGCAAGATCATCCAGCGCGCGGCGACCGACACCATGAAGCGTGTCCACCTTGCCCTGAGCGGGAAATCCCCATCCATCATTCTTGACGATGCGGACCTGACGAAGGCAGTTCCACTCGCACTCAATGCAGCGTTCATGAACAACGGACAGGCATGCATTTCGGGGAGCCGCTTGCTGGTACCTGCGCGACGCTTGGCAGAAGTCATCACGGTTGTAAAAGAAACGGTAGCGCTGATGAAGGTAGGCGACCCGGCCGAACCAACGACCGTCATCGGGCCCTTGGCCAACCGCAATCAGTACGAACGCATTCAGAATTACATCAGACTTGGTATTTCCGAGGGCGCTACGCTTATTACGGGCGGCGAGGGGCGTCCGGCGGGGCTCGAAGAGGGGTATTTCGTCAAGCCGACAGTGTTTGTGAACGTGCACAACGAGATGACCATCGCACATGAAGAAATCTTCGGCCCCGTTCTGTCCATCCTGACCTATGGCAGCGACGAGGAAGCGATCGACATGGCCAACGATACAGTATTTGGCCTGCACGCCTACGTTATGTCGTCGGATCCTGCACGAGCAAAGGCTGTGGCGACAAGGCTGCAGGCCGGTCGGGTGATGATCAACACGCTACAGCACGATCCTTTGGCGCCGTTCGGTGGATATAAGCAGTCGGGCGTTGGGCGCGAGTATGGCGTGCTTGGTCTGGAATCGTACTTGGAGGCAAAGACTTTGCTTGGGCTGTAGTGAAACCCTTGCGAAGAGCCGTGGCCGCAGGCGGCATCACCTGCTCGCCAATCGTCGTAGGTGTTGATTTGCACGTCGCCTTGACCCACTTTTTCACGTTGTGATGACCCGCTGACACAAGGTGAAAGCCTGGTGCATCAACGCATATGGCAAAACATGGCTGGGTCACGGCCACACGCAAAAGTGGGTCAACGTCGTGTGGAAATCAACAGCTGTAGTCCTGAACACCGCATTGTTCTTCCTATTCCGTTGATCTACGGAACAAGATTTTGCAAGCGGATTAGGATTGCAGGTTTACGAAGGTACCCCCCGGCAAGTTGGGCCAAGGGGCAATTGCCGGCATTGTCAATATTGCCCACACTGTCCACGGATATTTGGCGCATACCAGCAGGTCTAACGCAATCTGGACAACCGTAGCAATCATTAGGGAAAGGAGACCATCATGGCTGAAGTATCTAGTCCGGCGGCAATTACTATCGTTCTCGTACACGGTGGCTTCGTAGACGGTTCCGGTTGGGAAAGCGTCTACAAAATACTGAAAAAGAGCGGCTACAGTGTCGCCATCGTTCAGAATCCCACGATATCGCTGGCCGACGATGTCGCTGCGACCAGGCTCATTGTTCACAAGCAGAAGGGTCCGGTGATTCTCGTAGGCCATTCATACGGCGGAGTAGTCATTACCGAAGCTGGCAACGATCCAAGCGTGGCGGGACTTGTGTATATCGCTGCCTTCGCCCCTGACAAGGGTGAGTCGGTGTCCACGCTCATTAAGGATCCACCGACCGGCGCACCCGTGCCGCCGATACTGCCTCCCGAAGGAGGCTATTTGTTCCTGGACAAGGCGAAGTTCCCTGCATCATTCGCGGCTGACGTGAAACAAGATAAGGCTGAATTCATGGCCGATTCCCAAGTGCCGTGGGGCGTGGAGGCGCTAAACGGGACAATCAGTGAGCCGGCGTGGAAGACCAAGCCGAGCTGGTACTTGGTCACTACCGACGATCGGATGATTCCACCGCCGGCCCAGCGTCTTATGTCCAAGCGTACGGGGTCGGCCGTCGTCGAGGTAGCGGGCAGTCACGCGATTTACATATCGCAGCCGAATGCAGTAGCTGCGCTGATCGAAGAGGCCGCAAAAGGAGTTCAGGGGCGCAGGAAATAAGCGCTCGGGTAGGCGCTCTTCGTGCTCAGTACATATTCCAGATCCCACTCAAGCGCCACCTGATTTTGCGTGAAGTAAGCATCAAGCCGCCCTCACGATCTGCTTTTCATGCGCGAAGTTGGTCTGGATAAGTACGCGGGCTATCGGCGGCAGCCATCCGGCCGTTGACGATGCGGTAATGCTCAACACTTGACCGTCTCTGGTCGAACTCATCGAATCTTGAACGACGGACCACGCGACTGCATCCAGCAGCAATGCACTTCGTCAAACGCGGCGATTGTCCTTGACGGTGAAAAGACTGATATCGAGCTTCATGTCGAGCATC
>JAQGLW010000185.1 GCA_028292665.1 Herminiimonas sp. | reverse complement strand
CCGTCTTGTCGACCAGGATCTGCGGATCCGCAAATGCGGAAGTCCATTGTCCCGCATGCGTGCGATTCAAAGCGGTGCCTATGCTGGATGCGTAGTAATGGCTGACCAGCGTTCCGATCAGCGCGGTGCCGAGCATGCCGCCCACCATACGCAGCGACTGCTGCATGGCGGTGGCGATGCCCAGCAATTCGCGCCCGGCCGCCGCCTGGGAAAAGACCATGAGATTGGGATTCACGAATCCGATGCCCAGACCGCCGAGCAGCATAAACAACAGCAACAAGGTTTGCGAGGTTTCGCGAGTGACGAAAGCCATGCAAAGGCATGAGGCAGTCAGCAGGGCGAAGCCGACATAAAGCATCTTGCCGGGAGAGCCCAGGCGCGTGATGATGCGGCCATTGATGACACTGGCGACCGTGATGCAGACCACAAGCGGCGTGATGACAAGCCCGGCTTCGCGGGGCGACATGCCGAAACCGCCCTGGAACAGCAAGGGCGAGTAAATCAACAGCGAGAACATCACGAAACCGCTGAACAAGGCCAGCACGAAGAGCGGCGCAAGGCCCGGGTTGCGGAACATGTCAAGAGGGAGAATCGGATGGCTGCAGCGCCGTTCCCACTGCCATAACGCAACCAGCGCGACGCTGCTCGCCGCCAGCAGGGAACTCGTCATGAGGTCGAATCCGTGATGAGGCAGCAACTCTACCGACATTTGCAAAGTGCCCAGACCAAGCGCGATCAAACCTGCGCCCAGCCAGTCGAGCTGGATGCGGGCGCCGGAGTGCGGACGGCGCAGATGCGGCAGATAACGCCAGATAAACCATAAACTGAGCAGTCCGATCGGCAAGTTGATGAAGAACAGCGAACGCCAGCCGTAGTACTCGGTCATGAATCCGCCGAGCGACGGTCCCGTTGCGTTGGCGATGCCGAATGCCGAGCTGACTATCACTTGCCAGCGCAGGCGCAAGCGCGAATCGGGAAACAGGTCGGGAACGCTCGCCAGTGCGGTGCCTAACAGCATGCCGCCGCCGATTCCTTGCAAGCCGCGTGCGATTACCAGAAACAGCATGCTGCTTGCCATCGCGCACAGGATCGACGCGCTGATGAAGACACCGATGGCGCCCACGATGAACGGTTTGCGGCCATAGTAATCGCCGAGACGTCCGAATATCGGCACTGTCACCACTGAAGCCAGCAGATAGGAAGTGGCGACCCATGCATACAGGTCGAAGCCTTTCAGTTCCGCGACCATCGTCGGCAACGCTGTGCTGACAACCGTCTGGTCGAGCGCAACCAGCATCACCACGAATGAGAGGCCGAGCATTGCCATTAGCGATTCGCGAAAAGGCAATACCTGTCCGGCTGAGTAGGTTGGGTTGGAATGTATGGCCATATAGTCGATGAACTAAGCTGTTTTCACGATCCGGCGATCCGATATGCCGCAGTGCCGGCGAAGCGGTTCGGGATCATCGGCAACGGTTGATTAGTGGGCGCCCGCCGCATCCGCCGGCGCACCGGATTTTGCAGGCCTGGATAACCACACCAGTGCGATGAGCCCGATGAACAATACCGCCGATATCCAGAAAATATCGGCCGCCGCCATCGTGCTGGCCTGCACGCTCAAGGTTCGCTCGATCACGGCCCATGCGCCGGGTTCGGACATGCCTTGAGCGGTAAGCGTCTGGACTGCCTGGCTGAAAGCCGGGTTTTGCGCGCCGCTATGTTCGGCCAGTTGCGCATGATGCAGCGCCGTTCTGCTATCCCACAGCGTGGATGTGATGGACGTGCCGATGCCGCCGAACATGATGCGCACGAAATTGGACAAGCCTGCCGCCGCCGGTATTTTGTCCGGCGGCTGGCCGGACAGGATGATCGATGTCAGAGGAACAAAGAACATCGCCATCGCTATTCCCTGGATCAGCGTGGGAATCATCAGCGTGAAGACATCGACTTCCGGCGTGAACTGCGCCCGCATGTAAAACACCAGCGCAAATACGCTGAACGCGATTGTCGCCAGGATCCGCGGATCGGTTTTCTGCACCAGCTTGCCGACGACCGGTGACAGCATGATCGCGAAGACGCCGACCGGCGCCATGACCTTGCCGGCTTCGGTGGCGGTATAGTTGATCTGCGTTTGCAGCCATAGCGGCAAAATGACCAGGCTGCCGAAAAACAAGCCGTAGGCGACCGAAATCGCAATGACGCCGCTGCTGAAATTTCTTCCCTTGAAAAGCGATAGATCGACCACCGGGTGGTCATCGCCCAGCTCCCATATGATGAAGTAAATGAAGGCGATCACGGCGACCGCCGCCAGAATGACGATCTGGCCCGAGTTGAACCAATCCAGCTCCTTGCCTTTATCGAGCATCAACTGCATGGACCCGACCCACAGCACCAGCAGGATCAGACCGACCTTGTCGATCGGACGGCGCACGATGGCCGACTCGCGCACGCGGTAGATCGACCATGTGGCCCAGGCTGCGAATATGCCGATCGGAATATTGATGTAGAAAATCCACGGCCATGTGTAATTGTCGGAAATCCAGCCGCCCAGCAACGGGCCCATGATCGGCGCCACCAGCACCGTCATTCCCCAGAATGCGAGCGCCATGCCGCTTTTTGCACGCGGGTAACTGGACAGCAGCAGCGCCTGCGAAAGCGGGATCATCGGCCCCGCGACCGCACCCTGCAGGATACGCGCGGCAATCAGTATTCCGATACTCGGCGCTATGCCGCATAAAAACGACGCCAGCACAAACAGCAGGATCGATGCGACAAACAAACGCACCTGGCCGAAGCGCATGGTCAGCCAGCCGGTCAGCGGCACCGAGATCGCATTCGACACCGCGAACGAGGTGATGACCCATGTTCCCTGTTGCGGCGATACGCCCATGTCGCCCGAGATCGCCGGAATCGATACATTGGCAATCGACGAATCGAGTACGTTCATGAATACCGCGAGCGACAATGCCAGGGTGCCGAACACCAGCGTCGATCCTTTGAGCGGTTGCAAAGCGGGACGAGGAAGAGCGCTCATGAATTTATTCCGGCGAGTGATTGACGAGGGATCGAAACTTCAATTGCATCGCATCTTACTGCGTTGCCGACGGCGCGGCATTCCCGCTATTGTCGGCAATGATGCGTGCGATCAGTGCGTCGGCTTCACGCCCTGCGGTATCGAATACATCGGTCTTGTAAGCGGGCGTCGTGCGTGCCGGCGCGGCGGTCGTCAGCGACGTCCCGTCCGCATGAGCGATATCGACCTCGACCTGCATCGACACGCCGAGGCGCAACGGCCGCGCTGCCAGTTCCCCGGGATCGAGCGTAATGCGTACCGGTATGCGCTGCACGATCTTGATCCAGTTGCCGCTGGCGTTTTGCGCCGGCAGCAGCGCGAATGCGGAACCGGTGCCGGCGGCCAATCCGGCGACCTTGCCGTGATACACGGCATCCGATCCATATAAATCCGAATGCAATGTCACCGGCTGGTCGATACGCATCCGTGCGACCTGCACTTCCTTGAAATTTGCGTCAACCCATAATATGTTGAGCGGCACGATCGACAACAGCGGCGTGCCGGCCGCTACCCGCTGTCCGACCTGCACCGAGCGCTTGGCGACATAGCCGGTGATCGGCGCGGGCAAGGTGGCGCGGGCAAATGACAGATAGGCGGCTTGCACCTGCGCGGCCGCACGCTGGACGTTCGGGTGCCGGGCGACCGACGTGCGGTCCGTCAACACGCGGTTCGACGCCAATTGCTCGCGCGCTGCCTGAAGCGCCGATTCCGCAGCGAGCAGCGCGCTGCGCGCATGCTCGATATCTTCCTTCGCAACCGCGCCGGTACCGATCAGTTGCTGGCGGCGCGACAGATCGGCGCGCGCGCGTTCCACGTCGGCGGTGCGCGCGGCGATGTTGGCATTGAGCGTGCCGTTATTGACGAACAGCGTACGTACTTCGCGTACCGTTTGCGCGAGTTGCGCTTCGGCCTGCTCCAGCGCGACTTTCGCATCGCGCCGATCGAGTTCGATCAGCGGCTTGCCGGCCTGCACCAGTTCGGTATCGTCGGCATTGATGGCCACGACGGTGCCGCCCACTTGCGGCGTGACTTGCACCACATTGCCGGCGACATATGCATCGTCGGTGCTTTCATAATGGCGCGCGAAAATCGCCCACCAAAGGCCATATGCGATCAGGACGAGCGCAATGACGATCGTGACGCCGATCAACATGCGGCGCCGCTTGCCGTTGGTCTTGGGAACAGCTTGAGTGGTTTGGTCAGGTGTGTTCATGATGCGGATTTCGCGGAAGTGGAACGATTATTCGATGGATTGGAAAGCATGGCGGCACCGGCAGCCGGTTCCAGCCCTTGTGCGGAGGCATCGAAGCCGCCGCCCAGCGCCTTGATCAGCGCGATCCGCAGATCGGTGCGCCGCGCCCGGGCATCGAGCTCGACCTTGCGCTGCGCCAGCAAGGCCATCTCGGTCGACAGCACCGGCAGCATGTTGGTAGTGCCGACCCGCTCGCGTTGCTGCGCAAGCTTGAGGCTGCCGGCTGCCGCCTGCGTGGCGGCGCCCTGATGCCCGCTCTGGATTTCGGCGGCACGCAACGATTGCACCTGATCCGCGACGTCGTGCAATGCGTCGGTCAGGGCCTGGTTGTAGGTAGCGACGGCCGCGTCGTAACCGGCCACCCTGCCCTTCAGCTGCGCACGCAAACCGCCGCTCTGGAATAACGGGACGCTGATCGCCGGGCCGATGCCGACGACGCGGCTGCCGCTTTGCAGCAGCTCCGGCAGTCCGAGGCTGGAAAAACCGGCAAACGCCATCAGATTCACATTCGGATAAAACTGCGCCTTGGCGGCATCGATGTCGCCTTGCGCGGCTTCCACCCGCCAGCGCGCCGCGACGATATCGGGACGCCGTCCCAGCAAGGTCAGCGGCAGTTCATCGGGCAGCGGCAACGCGGCTTCTTCCGGCAGATTCGGGCGGGCGATGCGCTGTCCGCGATCCGGACCCTGACCCATCAGCGCCGCCAGCTGGTTGCGCGTCAGCGCGATGGATTCCTGCCACTGCGTCTGCTCGGCGCGCAGGCCGGACAGTTGCTGGCGCGCCTGCTGGTTCTCGGTTTGCGGATCGAGACCGGCGGCAAAGCGCAGCTGCGTCAGGCGATCGATTTTCTGCCGCACGATCAGTTGCTGTTCCACCAGATCCAGTTGCGCGTACTGGCGCGCCAGCTGCACCCAGGCGCGCGCAATCGATGTCGTCAGCACCAGGCGCGACGTATATTGCTCGGCTTCGGCAGCCTTGCCCTGCGACAGCGCGGCGCGCAATGCGGCCGCATGCCTGCCCCAAAAATCGAAGTCGTAGGAAAAATCAAGCGTCAGCTCATTGTCCAGCTTGTATTGCCCGGCCAGCGGCGGCGGAATAATTCCGTTTTCGGTGTAGCGCTGATAAGTGCTCTTGAAATTGGCGGCGATGCCGGGCTCGCGCGCGGCCCCTGCGGCTTCCGCCGCCGCCCGCGCGGCAGCAACGCGTGCGGCCGCCGTCTGCAATCCGGGATTGCCCGCCAGCGCTTCGTCGACCAGCGCCTGCAACGGTGCGCCGCCGATACTGTCGGCCCATGACAGGTTCGGCCATTGTCCGCCCTGTGCAGGCAGTGAAGCCGCGGTCGCATAATCAGCCGGTGTGCGAGTGCGGGCGGCGCTTCCGATGCCATTGAAACTGGCACAGGATGCCAGCAACAGCACGGTGCCGATTACGAGCGGAAATTGTTTGAATGGAACAGTCAGTCGCGAAGCAGGATATCTCATAAATGCTTTAATGATTGTTCAGGCAATCCTTGCGGGAACAGGTTAATCAGCTGGTTTGGCATCATCGTCCGTTACTTCGCTGGAAAGGAATTTACGGAGCAGAGTTCTCAAAGTGCCTAATTCTTCCGTACTGAACCCGACGAAACTGCGGTTGAGCACAGCCACATAAACGGCCGGAAGCCGCTGCGCCAGCTGCTGACCGTCCGGCGTCAGGCGCAGATGAATGATGCGCCTGTCGTCGTCGCTTCGCACGCGCACAATCAATTTGCGTTTTTCGAGGCGGTCGATCATCCGCGTCATCGAAGCCGAATCGATATAGAGCTCGCGCGCCAAGTCGGCTGCGGTCGAACACTTGCCCATCGACAGCATCAGAACGAGACTGCCCTGCGCATGCGTGATGTCATGTTCGCAAAGCGCCACGTCCAGCGCCTTGGCCAGCTTGGTGCGCGCACGGCCGAGCAGATAGCCGACGCTGTCGCCGGCCCGAAAATGCTTGAGGGAAAACAATTCTTTCGAAGTGCCCATAATTAATGGTAGCCGCATCAATAACTGTCTAGGCAGCTAATATACCTGAAACAAGAACTTGCTGCAGGCGAGGCATCCGCTTCTGCTTGCGGCAGGCACAACTGATAAACTGGTAGTCCGTCACGCTCGCAATACCGATGTAATCGTCATACATGAACAGGCATTTCCATAACAACCCTCATTTCGACCCTCATTTCCGCGGCATTCGATTCCATACGGCTGACAAGGCAGTTTCAAGCGCCATTCTTGCCGCCGGCAGGAATTCAAGCCGCGCCGGAAACAGGACAAATCCGTACGGCATGAACGCGGCGACAGAAACGTCCGTCCGATTCCGGATCATGCAGAACTCAATTTCACTCAAGGCTTGGCATGGCAAAAACAAATAATCGATCCCTGGCGGCGCAACCGGATGGAGTCGGCGGCTCCGCCTGGATGACGCTGCTGTTCGCGACGGCCTGCGGTCTGATCGTCGCGAACCTGTATTACGCGCAACCGCTGATCGGCCCGATCGGCAAGGCTCTGGGACTGGCGCCGCAGGTCGCGGGATTAATCGTGACGCTGACGCAGATCGGTTATGGAATCGGCCTGCTGCTGATCGTGCCGATGGCCGATATCGTGGAAAACCGGCGGCTGGTCATCACGCTGCTGATCGCTTGCACGATCGCACTGGCCGGCGCCGCGATGGCCGATAACGCGCTGCTGTTTTTTGCGGCGGCGGCATGCATCGGCCTGAGTTCGGTGTCGGTCCAGATTCTGGTTCCGCTGGCCGCACACCTCGCGCCCGAGGCCAGCCGCGGACGTGTCGTGGGCAATGTCATGAGCGGCCTGCTTCTCGGAATCATGCTCGCGAGGCCCATCTCCAGTTTCGTCACCGACATTTGGGGCTGGCATACCGTGTTCGCCGCGTCGGCTACCGTGATCGCTTGCCTTGGACTTGTCCTGGTCCGCATTCTGCCCGTACGCCGGCCGGTACAACGTCTGCGCTATGCGGCGCTTGTCGGCTCGATGTGGCGGCTGCTCAGGTCGGAGCAGGTATTGCGCCGGCGCGCCGCTTATCAGGCCTGCCTGTTTTGCGCATTCAGCTTGTTCTGGACCACCGCTCCGCTGCTGCTGGCCGGACCGCATTTCAGGCTGACGCAACGAGGCATCGCTTTATTCGCGCTTGCGGGAGTGGCGGGCGTTATCGCGGCGCCGATTGCAGGCCGGCTCGCAGACAAGGGATGGAGCCGCCCCGTGTCGGCCGTCGCGATGGCTACGGCGGCAGGCGCTTTCCTGTTGAGCCGCATCGGTCAGGAAGGATCGACGGCGGCGTTGGTCAATCTGACTTTGGCCGCCATCATGCTGGACTTCGGCGTCTCGGCAAATCTGGTGGTCGGACAGCGGGCGATCTTCTCGCTGGGCGCCGAATACCGGGCCCGGCTGAACGGCCTTTACATGGCGATCTTTTTCGCCGGCGGCGCTGCAGGTTCCGCGATCGGCGCCTGGGCTTACGCAAACGGCGGCTGGACTCTGGCCTCCCGGATAGGATTCGCCTTGCCGGTTGCGGCACTTTGCTATTTTGCGACCGAACTCCTGCCCGCTCGGGCAAGGCGCCCGGGGAAACCCGGGGAAAGCAAGATTTGACATGCGGCCAAGTCATCAAGTTGTCACATTGCCTTACTACACTAAACGGCTCGACCGTCGAATGAGCTGAAACATGTATCGAACAGCGAAGCCTGACAAGACGGTGTCGACCGACGCCGGCGAAGCAGGCATTTATCTGAACAGGGAAGTGTCTCAACTTGCATTCAATCGGCGGGTGCTCGCACAAGCTGAGGATGCCGGCATTCCGCTGCTGGAACGGCTTCGCTATCTTTGCATCGTCAGCAGCAATCTGGATGAATTTTTCGAAGTCCGCATTGCCAGCCTGCTGGCAAAAGACCGGATCGGCGGGGCAGTGCTCAAGCAGCCCGTGCTGATCGACGCGCTGGAGCGCACCGGTGCGGAATGCCATCAAATTGTCGAGCAACAATACTCGATCCTGAACAATGAAATCCTGCCGCAGTTATCGGCCTGCGGAGTTCACCTGCTGCGGCATCAGGACCGGAACGAAGCGCAGCGCAACTGGGTGAAAGCGTTCTTCGACCGGGAGGTGCGTCCGCTGCTGACGCCGATCGGGCTCGATCCGGCCCATCCGTTTCCGCAGGTAGTAAACAAGAGCCTGAATTTTATCGTCGAATTATCCGGCAAGGATGCATTCGGCCGCGGCACCGCCATTGCCATATTGAAGGCGCCGCGGGTACTGCCGCGGATCATCCGGTTGCCGCCGGAGCTGTCGAATAACGGCCTTGCCTTTTGCCTGTTGTCATCGATTATCCATGCCCACATCTCGGATCTTTTCACAGGCCGCGAAGTATTGGCGTATTCCCAATTCCGCGTCACGCGCAACAGCGACCTGTGGGTCGATGAAGAGGAAGTAAAGAATCTGCGCCAGGCGCTGCAAAGTGAATTGCAAAGCCGCCAGTTCGGTTTTGCAGTCCGTCTCGAAGTCGCCAAGAACTGTCCGCCGCACCTGGCTCATTTTCTGCTGGAACAATTTTCAATCGACAAGAGCCGCCTGTATGCGGTCGACGGGCCGGTCAACATGGTGCGGCTTACCGAATTGATCGAGCATGTGGCGCAGCCGGCGTTGCGGTTTGAACCGTTCTTGCCCACATTCCCGCAGCGATTGGGCAGCGCGGACATTTTTACGCTTTTGAAGAAGCAGGACGTGCTTCTGCATCATCCGTTCCAGTCATTTCAACCGGTGCTCGATTTCATCCGGAACTCGGCGAACGATTCGAGCGTGGTTGCCATCAAGCAGACAATTTACCGGACCGGCATGAACTCCGATCTGATGGACTCGTTGATTACAGCGGCCCAGCGCGGCATAGAGGTAACCGTCATCGTTGAATTGATGGCGCGCTTCGACGAAGAAGCCAATATCAACTGGGCCGATCGGCTCGAGCGCGTGGGCGCCCAGGTCGTTTATGGCGTGGTGGGATTGAAAACGCATGCCAAACTGGCGCTGGTGATCCGGCGCGAAGAAGGCGAGCTGCACTACTACGCGCATCTCGGCACCGGCAACTATCATCCGACGACGACCAAGTTCTATACGGACTTCGGCTTGCTGACCGCCAACAATCGCATCACGACCGATGTCAACGAGATTTTCATTCATTTGACGAGCCTCACCAAGCCGACAAAACTGAATTATCTCTGGCTCGCTCCGTTCACGCTTCAAAAGGAATTCATCAAGGCGATCCGGAACGAAGCGAGGATTGCCCGCGCGGGCCGCCCCGGCCGCATTATCGCCAAGATGAATGCGTTGCTTGATGAATCGGTCATTCGTGCGCTGTATGCCGCATCGGCGGACGGCGTCAGCATCGATCTGATCGTGCGCGGCGCCTGCGCGCTAAGACCCGGGGTACCCGGTTTGTCCGAGAATATCCGGGTGCGATCGATTATCGGCCGGTTCCTCGAACACAGCCGCATCTATTATTTCCGTAACGATCTGATGCATGACATTTATCTGGCCAGCGCGGACTGGATGAACCGGAATCTGTTCCGCCGCATCGAGGTCGCATTTCCGATACTGGATAAATCGCTGAAAAAACGCATCATCTCGGAAGGTCTGGAACCCTATCTGAAAGACAACGCCAACTCCTGGGAATTGGAGCCGAGCGGCATGTACCAAAAGAGAAAGCCGCGCGGCAAACAGGCCGCTTTCAGCGCTCAGGAACATTTGATGCTGACACTGGGCTCTCCTCCGGTTAACGGCGACGCATAAATGGAATTGATCCTGTGGCGGCATGCGGAAGCAGAGGTCGGCGAGCCTGATGAAGACCGTGTTTTAACGGCGAAAGGCCACAAGCATGCCTGGAAAATGGCTGAATGGCTGGACCGCAATTTACCCAACAGCTGCAAGATTCTCGCGAGCCCCACCATGCGCACCGTTCAAACTGCGGAAGCGCTCGGCCGCAAGTTCAAGGTTCACGCAGATCTCGCACCAGGAGCAGCACCGGAAAAAATCCTGAAAATCGCCAACTGGCCGCACGCTCGCGAGCCGGTGCTGCTAATCGGTCATCAGCCGGCTCTGGGCCAAGTGGCAGCCTTGCTGCTCGCCGGAACCGTTCAGAACTGGAGCATACGCAAAGCGAATGCATGGTGGATCGTGCAGCGGGAACGCGGCGACATGAAGGACAATCATCTGCGAGCCGTCATGGCGCCCGATTTATTCATCAAGTGAACGCTGCCGCTTCAGGTCCGTTCGTCCTGAGTGGCCCAAGGCCAACTACTAGGCCCGTTCGTCCTGAGTGGCCCAAGGCCAACTATTAGGCCCGTTCGTCCTGAGTGGCCCAAGGCCAACTACTAGGTCCGTTCGTCCTGAGTAGGCCGCAGGCCGTATCGAAGGATTGGTGGCATACCAGGATCCTTCTATACGCCCTGAAGGGCTACTCAGGACGAACGGGTTTGGTAGTTGATCTTGGACTAGTAGCTGGCCTTGGGCCACTCAGGACGAACGGCATCCACTTATCCTGATTGACTGATCCTTGATTGACTGGATCTGCCAACCATGTTTTTCAACAGTCTGTTAGAGCATCTGCTCAAGCACACTTGCATCGACAGACAATTCTCTTCCGCACCGATCCTCAGCGCATTCAATGATGTCTCTTGAGAAAATGTTTTACATTCTTCGATACCAATATCGGAAGGTAATCATGAATAGCCGCTTGCCGTTTCAGCTGCGCTAGCACCTCTTCATAAAGCGGTGCTATTTCATGCACGCTCCGATGCACATCCTCTGCAAGCCGTTCGATATTGTGAAGATGTCTTGTCTTCTCGCCGGGATCGTCATAGACCAACGTGCGTGCGATGGAGCCGTTTGGCAAATGCAGATCGGAACCGGAATTATGCAGCGCGGAAAATAGTTTCATGTGTCAATACTTTCGACAAACGGTCTTGAAACATACTAGATGATTCCGCTGAAAAAGCCCTTGTCAGGCTAGTAATAGACTGGTTAATTCAGGCAAAATTTTGCGGGAACAAATTGCCGGATTCAGGATCGCCGTCATGTCTTACGGGGGATATGACGCGCTGTCAGACACTCGACCGATTCGGATACCGGCGCCCGCGAACACGATCGCCACAGCAGCAGGATCGCAATAATCATATAGACCCAGTAGTCGGCCGGAGCGAGCCAAAGCCAGTGCTTGTGCCACGGAATGGCGGCGGCGCTGAAGCGCGCCAATCCATAGGCGGGATTGATGACGAACCAGAGAAAATCTTCAATGATCCAGAAAAGCATGATGCAGCTGACGATGCGGCATTCGGCTCGCCACGACCAGTGCCCCATGAAAAATAAAGGAAAATGAAAAAACAGTACGATGAATGGAAATACCCAGGCGTGATAGCCGGTCATCGCGCGGCCGCCCCAGAACAGATCGAGCAGCCAGTGATGTTCGATGCGCCAGGTGGGCAAGTTGGCGGCCCAGCCGGCGCCGCCTTCGATCTGGATTTCGATTTGCGCAAAAAAATAACTGAGCAGCACGACCCAGACGAGCGTACCGATGAATTGCACAGGCTTGGTGATAAATGGCATGGAGTTTATATATCCGGATTGGTTAAAGGCGCTCTAAAGGCGCTCAAGCACAATGTCCGTCACGCTGCGCGCGGCGAGCGGACGTCCGAGCGCTTTGGCCCTGGCGCGCATTTCGCAGAGCCTGGCGGGATGCTCAAGCAAATAACGGATCCGGTATTCGAGCGTGCCGGCATCGCATGCCTTCAGCGCGACGCCCTGCTCCAGCAGGAAATCGGCATTGCGCTCTTCCTGGCCGCGGATCGGCGAGTTGACGATCATCGGCAATCCCATTGCCAGGCATTCCGACGTGGTCAGCCCGCCGGGCTTGGTAATGGCCAGATCGGCGCAAGCCATCAGGCGTTCGACCTGGTTGGTATAGCCCTGTGCGATCAGCCGGTTCGGGTAACGCGCGGCAAGAACCTGCAATGCGGCCAATGCATCGGCATTTTTCCCGGCCATGACAATCAACTGGAAGTGCGCATCCAGATCGAGCAGGCGTGCGGCGACCTCGTCCAGGCGGCCGAGCCCGGCGCCGCCGCCCATCAGCAAAAATATCATCCGTTGCGGATCGAGGCCTAGTTCGCGCGCGCATTCGGCGCGATCCAGCCGCGCTGCAAAAGCCGGCAGGATCGAAATGCCGGTGGTGTAGATTTTTTCCGGCGCAATGCCTTGCGAACGCATCAGGAAAGCGACTTCGTCATTGGCCGCGAAATAGCCTGCCATGCTTTCATGCACCCACATCCGGTGCAAATCGAAATCGGTGACTTGCACCCACACCGGGCAGCTCAGGCCGGCGTTGCGGATCCTGTGCGCCAGAATTTCCGCCGGAAGAAAATGCGTGCAGACGATTGCATCCGGTTCAAACGAGGCGATTTCCCTCAGCAGTCTTGTTGCACTCAAGCGTTGAATCAGTTGCCGGAATTTCTGGATCAATCCATCGGGTTTCGCTTCGTTGGCGAGTTGATACAGATGCCCCCACAGCGCGGGATATTTGCTGATGAGGGTGATATAGAAGTCGGTGTAGATTTTCCGGAACCCAGCCGGAACATGATCCATCACATCCAGATGCATTGCCGTAACGCCGGCGCCACTCGCACAGGCATAAGCACGAATCGCCTCGGCCGCGCGGATGTGGCCGGCTCCCGCGGATACGCTTAATACCAGGATTCTTTTTTTCCGGGCCGGCTTGTACTCGAATTCTGCTGCGGAAACCCGCCTGAAATCGCTGCTTGTCTTTGCGCCGGACGGCAGCCACGTGTCGTCTACGAAGGCGAAACGCATAATTCTCCTGTCGCCTTGGCAGTCCGATGCAAATGCATCCGATCCGATTGCAGCATGATTTCCTGCCAGGTCACGAGCCGCAATTCGCCCGATTTTTCCTCTATCAGCGCAGACAGGCTTTCCACCCAGTCGCCGTCGTTGCAATAAGTGATGCCGTCGATATCGCGGATCTCCGGCTTGTGGATATGGCCGCAGATAACGCCGTCCAGGCCTTTCTTCTTCGCCTCCGCCGCCAGCGCGCCCTCGAACGAAGAGATGTAGCTCACCGCGTTCTTCACTTTCAGTTTCAGATATTGCGACAAGGACCAGTACGGCAGCCCGGCGCGGGCGCGCCAGTTGTTGAATATCTGGTTGAATTTCAGGATCACCGTGTACAGGCTGTCGCCGACATAGGCGAGCCATTTGGCGCATGCAATCACACCGTCGAACCGGTCGCCGTGCAGCACCAGCATGCGCTTGCCTTGGGCGGTGACATGCACCAGTTCGTCCCGGATCCGAATGCCGCCGAAATCGAGGCCGATAAACTGCCGCACCGACTCGTCATGGTTGCCGGGAACGAAAATGACCCTGGTGCCCTTCTTCGCTTTTTTCAATACCGTCTGCACCACGTTGTTGTGGCTTTGATCCCAATACCATCTGCGTTTCAGCTGCCAGCCGTCGATAATGTCGCCGACCAGATAAAGCGTATCCGACTCCGTCGCGCGCAGGAACTCCAATAACCTGCCGGCCTGGCAACCGGTCGTGCCCAAATGAATATCGGATATCCAGATCGTCCTGAAACGGATCGGCTGGCGCTTCGCGCCGATGCCCGGGGTACGCGTGCCCGGCGCCAGGAAATTGTCGCGCGGCTTCACAGCGGCCTCGTTTCTTTAAGGTAGTGGCGGGCGTAGCGGTCGTCCAGTTTGGCAAGCGGCAACAGCATGAACAGATCGGCGCAATGGAAATCGGGATCCCACGCGGGCTCGCCGCACACCCAGGCGCCGCCTCTCAGATAACCTTTGATCAGCGGCGGGATCTGCGGTTTGTGGCCGGGGTCGCGCTCGTTAATCGGGAACGGAAGATGCGGTGTGACGCGATATTCGAGCGGAGCGAGATTCGTGTCGCTCAGCGCATGATAGAGCGCCGCAGCGTTATGGCCGCCGTCGGCCAGGCTCATGCTGGCGCAACCGATCAGGTAATCGCATTTTTCCTTTTTCATGAAGGCCGCCAGTCCGGCCCACAGCAGCATGATGACGCCGCCGCTGCGATAGTCGGGATGAATGCAGGCCCGGCCTGTTTCGGCAATGCGTCCGCGCAGATTATCCAGCCTGCCGAGATCGAATTCCTGCTCTGCATAAAAACGGCCGATCCTGCGGGCCGCATGCGGGCTGAGAACGCGGTAAGTGCCGACGACTATCAGCGTTTTCGAGTCCCGCACGATCAGATGGTCGCAGTAGTCGTCAAACTCATCGCGATCGAGTTCATCGGAGTTGGCCAACGCTGACAAACCCATCGCTTCAATGAAGACCTTGTAGCGCAGGCGCTGCACTTCGCGCACTTCTTCCGGTGTGGTGGCGAGGCTTAATGTAAGTTTCGAGAAGTTCTGGTTTGAGTCCGCAGGTGTGGTCAGTAATCGCATCGATCGTCCTGTTAATGAAGACGGACAAAGCGTAACTGCGGATTGCTTCCGGAAAATGACAGCTGCATGTCAGTTTTATGACATGGCAACAACGGGGACCGGCACGCAAGCGCCGATCCTGTGCTTGAACAGCGCTTGGCCGGCTGTTAAAAAAACATGGCAACGGGCCAAGAAACCGTTCGTCCTGAGCAGGCCCGTTCGTCCTGGGTAGCTCCGTTCGTCCTGGGTAGCTCCGTTCGCCCTGAGTGGGCCAAGGCCAACTACTAGTCCAAGATCAACTACCAAGCCCGTTCGTCCTGAGTAGCCCTTCAGGGCGTATCGAAGGATCCTGATACGCCACCAATCCTTCGATACGGCCTGCGGCCTACTCAGGACGAACGGGGACTTGAGTTGGTAATTGACCTTGGACCAGGAACTGACCTTGGACCGCTCAAGAGCTATTCAGGACCAGGGAAGTTGATAGCTGGCCTGGCCACTCAGGACCTGCTAGGACGAACGGCCATGAGTCAACTGATGCCGCCCAAAAAGAACAACCATCAATTGATTGAACCTGCTTGCTACGTTTTCAATGGCCCATTAGGGCAGATTTCCAAATGAACGCTTACTTGATCTTCTTCGGACGTCCCGCTTTCAGCGGCGGCAGCGAAGCCAGAACTTCCTTCAATCGGGCCGTATCCATTTTCTGGATCAATGCCACGCCAACCCTGAGCAATTCGCTTTTCTTGACTTCAAATCCCGCCTTGATGCAGGCTTTCT
>JAQGLW010000143.1 GCA_028292665.1 Herminiimonas sp. | reverse complement strand
AGTATTCCCAAACCGGTAATCAGTATTGGTTCGATTTTCGACGAGAGAGTCTTTAATTCATATTCGACTTCGCGCTCATACATGCCGCCAATCTCGTCCATCAGGCTGTCGAGTTCCCCCGACTCTTCCCCGACTGCAATCATTTGCAAAACAATTGGCGTAAATACGCCGGTCGTCACCGCACTGCGCAATATGCTTTCGCCGCGCTCTACGCCATCCCGCATCTGTTCCATGCGGCTTGCAATATAACTGTTCTCGACGGTCTGGGCCACAACGCTTAAACCCTGGACGATCGGTACCCCGCTCTTGCTCGACAGTGCGAAACTGCGGGCAAAGCGCGCCATTGTCGCTTTAAGAATGATGCCGCCGGCGATCGGCAGGCGCAGCTTGATCTTGTCCCAGCGATATCTGCCGCTTGGCGTGGCGATGTACATCCTGAATGCGATTGCAGCCGCAATAATCGACACAAGAATATACGGCCAGTAGTGAATCGCAAAATTGGATGTATTGATGAGTATGCGTGTCATCAGCGGCAATTCTGCCTTGAAGCCCGCATACACCTTGGCAAAAGCGGGAATGACAAAAAGGTTGATGATGACAATTGCAATCGTCATGGCAATTACTACGAACATCGGATAACGCAATGCTGACTGTACCCGTTCACGCATTTCGCGTTCGAATTCGAGATGATCAAACAGACTCAGAAATACTTCTTCGAGACGGCCCGTCGTTTCACCGACGCGCACCATGTTCAGATAGAACGAAGAAAATACATCGGGATGACGACGCATTGCCGCAGACAATTCACGTCCGGAATCGAGCGACTCGCGTATGTCTTTCAGCACCCTTCCAAACGCTTTGTTGATTGCGGATTCCTGCAAGCCGGCCAGTCCGCGCATGATGGGCACGCCTGCTTTCAGCAAGGTATACATTTGTCTGCTGTATAGCTGCACGTCAATCGGACGCACCTTGTCTTCTATCAGGCGACTCAACCAATTACCTTCGCCATCCGTTAACGGCTTCCTGGTTGCGACAATTTCTATAGGTGTGATGCCCGTATTGAAAAGCTGGTCCGCTACCGTGCCGCTGTCCGAACTTTCGAGTACGCCCTGCATCATTTCGCCGCGGGCATTACGGGCTTTATATGCAAAATACGGCACATTGATTCCTAAAACGATTCACTACAAAGGGACAATGCAAGGCAGCAGGACCATTCAATCGAAGCATATGCATCTCTTCCTCTTGATTCAGATCGAAAACAAAGCGGCATCGCAATTATTGCCGCGATTCGCCGGCATGCCGATGGAATACGCTTTTCGATCAATCATCAAACTGGTTACTGACACGCATTGCTTCGGCCACCGTCGTTCTTCCTGCTATGACCAGTGCTACCGCATGCCGGCGCAACGTATGTCCACCCATTTCAGCTTCGGCCACCTTCAGAAATTGGCCGGGATCCTCATGATTGGCCGCGTCCGCCACCGCTCTTGTCATTTCCAGCATTTCATACACTCCCGTCCGGCCTCGATATCCGGTGCCGTTGCAATGAGAGCAGCCGCGTCCATGCAGATAACGCCGGGAGCCGACCGTATCTCCCAGTTCCGACTTTAACCATTCATGCTCGGTCGGTTTCAATTCATAGACCTGGGCACAACTTTCACAGATAACCCTCACCAGACGCTGGGCCAGAACGGCTTGCAGCGAAGTGGCCACCATGTATCTCGGTATGCCCATATCCATCAACCGGATTGGCGTGCTGATCGCATCATTGGTATGCAGAGTGGACAGCACCAGGTGCCCGGTCAGCGCAGCACGCATGCCTATCTGCGCAGTTTCCTGGTCGCGCATTTCGCCTACCAGCACGACGTCGGGATCCTGACGCAATGCCGAACGCAGTACCCGCGCGAACGTCAATTCGATTTTGTCATTGATTTGAACCTGATTGATGCCAGGCAAACGGTATTCAACCGGATCTTCGACCGTGATCAGTTTGCGTTCCAATGTATTGAGTTCTGCCAGCGCACCGTATAGCGTCGTGGTTTTCCCGCTGCCGGTTGGCCCGGTTACCAGGACAAGGCCGTTGGGACGATTCACTATGGCACGGAATTTTTTCACCATCGGCGGCGGCATGCCGATCGAATCAAGCTTCAGCGTACCTCCGCTTTGATTCAATAGCCGCATCACGACTGATTCGCCGAACTGCGTCGGCATGGTGGAAATACGCACGTCGATCTGCTGCTGCCTGACTTTAATCGCGAAACGTCCATCCTGCGGCAGCCGCTTTTCCGAAATATCGAGATCCGCCATCAGTTTGAGACGGAGTGCAAGCGACGCCGCGATTTTGATGTCGGCTTCGGTCTGCCTATGCAGCATGCCGTCAATCCTGAAACGTATCTGCAAACGCTCTGCCTGCGGTTCGATATGAATATCGGAAGCGCGGACCTGGGTCGCATCGTCGAAAACCGATTGCAGAAGCTTGACGATCGGCGCTTCTTCGAGCCCGGCCGCAAGTTCCAGCGAACCGAAATCGACATTGCTGTCGCCGAGCTCCTCTTCCAGTTCCCGGGCGAAGTCGGTAATTTCCTCAGTGCGGCGATAAATCCGGTCAATCGCATGAAGCAGTTCGCCTTCATTGATGACTGCCAGCGCGATGCTTCTTTTCAGCAGCCGTGAAATTTCATCGTAGGCGTGCAGATCCGTCGGATCCGCCATGCCTATCAACAATACCGAACCGCGGTCTTCCAGCACCATTGCACGAAACCGGCGCGCCTGACTTTCAGGCAGCATTCGTACCGTGTCGGCATTAATGTTGAAAAACTTCAGATTGATATAGGGGATATCTAACTGCTTGGCCAGTGCTCCGGAAATTTGCTCTTCCGTGACAAAACCGTTTTCAACGAAAACCCGACCGAGCTTGCGCCCGGTACGCTTCTGTTCGCTCAACGCAAACTGGAGCTGTTCTTCGGAAAGCAGCTTTTGCTGTACCAGAATCTCACCCAGGCGGATCTTTTCCGGCCTTGGCATAAGCGCTCCTCTAATTTATTGTGCTTGCTTGAAAAGTACGTCACGCGGACATGCCATCATGACACTTACTCTAGTGAATTTTTATGATGTCGTAAAACAGACCTTACCGTCAAGACAGTTTTATATTGCGTTACGCAAAATCACGTAGCGAATCAGTCTTGAAGACGAGAGTTCACGCCGCCCTTCCCGGTTTTAGCGATCATGGCCTGCAATGCAGATTGGCGTTCATTGGAGATGGTTGTGCTTAAACAACAAAACAGCACATCGCAAGAGACTGTTCGATGATGGCTCACTGCCGGGAATTAATATGCCGGCATTTTTAAATCAGGATTTTAAAAGTCGATGCAATCGGTCCGTCTCGATAATGGTCAGACCGCGCGCGCTGTCCTGCATCGCATACACGGCAGCCCGCGCTGTATCTTCGATGGAGAGCGGCGTATGTTTCAGGCCAACCATGAGTCCGGTCGCGGTATCGATCACCAAACTCATTAACCGTCTTGCGAAGCCGCGTTGCCGTTGTCGTATTTCATGGTCCGAGGGACGCACCAGAAGCAGCGATTCGAAGCCGATGCGATGCAATTCGGCCTCCATCAGATTGGCGAGCTGCGCATACACTGCAGCCGGCTGCGATAGAACATTGGTTGGAGTCACCAGCATGAAACGTGAAACGCCGACCGATTTTGCATGATGCGCCAGGGAAGCAACTTCGCCAGGAAATAATGACGAAAAAACTTCAGTCCGCTTGCGTGCAGGCAGCACGGCGTTCTTGTTATCGTCACCGACCACCGCGATCACATCATCGACATGGAAATTCCATTCCGTCTGTGTCAACGCAGTCAATTTTTCCTCGGTTGATGCCATCGGCGCGGAAGCCAGCGCATAGATGCGACGGTAATCCGGGGCGCCCAGTACGCGTGCCAGAATCCTCTCGCCCAGTTTGCCGGCGGCACCGGCGATCAGTATCGTTTTATGACTGGTCCGGGTTGAAGCACGGTATTGCGCTCCGGCAAGTGCGTCGGCAACCGTCGGTGTTGATTTCATCGATAGAACAAGCTGCGATCGCTAATCGACTTGCGCCAGATTCAAATTCAGCTGGGATCGGACTGCATCTTCATTTTCCGGTTTTGGATTGTTGCGTACGAACTCTATCCGATCGAGATAATCGCGCGAAATGTCACCGGTAATGTAGTTGCCGTCAAAACACGAAGCCTCGAATTTCTTCAATGCAGGGTTGATATCGGAAATCGAGCGCTTCAACGCATCGATATCCTGATAAACCAATGCATCGGCGGTAATTTCGCGACACACTTCTTCATCGGTGCGGCCGTAAGCAATCAGTTCATTGCGGGTCGGCATGTCGATGCCGTAGACATTTGGATATTTCACCGGCGGCGCAGCGGACGCGAATATCACGCGCTTGGCGCCGGAGTCACGCGCCATCTGGACGATTTCGCGGCTGGTGGTGCCGCGCACGATCGAGTCGTCCACCAATAACACGCTTTTGCCTTTGAATTCGGAACCGATCGCATTCAGTTTCTGACGCACCGATTTCTTCCGGATCGCCTGGCCCGGCATCAGGAAGGTACGGCCGATATAACGGTTTTTGATGAAACCTTCGCGGTAATCCAGATTGAGTTTCAGTGCCAGTTCCATCGCGGACGGACGGGATGAATCCGGAATCGGCATTACCACATCGATATCGCCGGCGGAAAATTCCCTCTTGATTTTATCCGCCAGATACTCGCCCATTTTGAGGCGGGCCGCATAAACCGATGCGCCATCGATGATCGAGTCCGGGCGGGCCAGATAAACGAATTCAAACGCGCAAGGATTGAGAGTCGGATTCTCTGCGCATTGCTGGTTGTACAGCTTGCCGTCCATATCGATGAAAATTGCTTCGCCCGGTATGACATCGCGCAAAAAATGAAAACCCAGGCCTTCCAGTGCGACCGATTCGCTGGCCACTACATATTCGGGCCCGTTTTCCGTATCGTTGAAGCCGATGCACAGCGGCCGAATACCGAACGGATCGCGAAATGCGATCAAGCCGTATCCGGCAATCTGGGCCACCACTGCATAGGAGCCGCGCACTCGTTTATGCACTGCCGACACGGCCTTGAACAACGCCGCAGGATCGAGCGAATAACCGCTCGTCGCTTCCTGGATTTCATGCGCAAGCACATTCAACAGCACTTCCGAATCGGAGTCGGTATTGATGTGACGCCGGTCATTTTTGAACATCTCGATTTTGAGCTGTTCCCAATTGGTCAGGTTGCCGTTGTGCGCGAGCGTGATGCCGAATGGCGCATTCACATAAAACGGTTGCGCCTCTTCTGCACTGGATGAACCGGCGGTTGGATAACGGCATTGTCCGATGCCGACATTCCCGTGCAAAGAGCGCATGTTACGAGTGCGGAACACATCCCGCACGAGGCCATTTGCCTTATGCATGGAAAATGCGTTGCCGTGACTGGTTGCAATGCCCGCAGCATCCTGGCCGCGATGCTGCAACAGCAGCAAGGCGTCGTAAATCAGCTGGTTGACGGGATTGTGAGAGACGATGCCAACAATGCCACACATGGTGGACTCCTCGACTAAAACATAAAATTCGTTAGGGGTAGAGTACCATTACACCCGTCCGGGTGCATCGAGAGACGCTTCACTCTATCCCGCATTCTGATTGGTTGGAGACAGTATCCCCTCAACGAGGATCGAGATAATCCGGGGCGCTGCGGCACCTCGCAAACTCTGTCCCGCAATGATTAAAATTGCACATGCCGCGCGAAATCGCCCGGCAAAAAAGGTTTCATCGTGCGTGCTGCGGTTTCCGCCAACGGACTCAGTAATGCATCTTTCCAGAAAGGCTGGCGCGGAATTGCAGTCATGCCGCATAACAATACCGCCGTCAGTACGATTATCATGCCGCGACCCAAGCCGAATAAACCACCCAAACCGCGATCAGCCACCGTCAGTCCGCCTGCCTTTACCAGCGATTCCACCGCCATGGTCAAAAGCACCATTAAAATCCGGACACCGATAAACAGCGCAACAAAAGCAACAATCAGCCGCGTCAAGGTTCCCGGAATCATATCCGGCAACAGCTTGGCCAATGACTCGCCATAGGCATTGGCAACGACCAGGGATACGACCCAACTGATCAATGACAGTATTTCCTTTACTAATCCGCGCAAGGTGCTGATCACAATCGAACACAGCAACACGGACAGCACCAGATAGTCAAACAACGTCACGTTGGCCCGTCATGCTGTTCGGTCTCATGCCGGCACCAGCGTGCCGTTCAATCCTATCTTGCCAAGCTTAGCGCGCATCTTGTCGGCTTCTTCCTTGCTGGCGAACGGGCCGACACGGATGCGAATACGCTCTCCGGTTTGAGTCGCAACCTTCTGCGTGTAAGACTTGATTCCGGCGCTTTTCAGCTTGCCTTGCAGTTCATTCACTTTTCCTTGCGATGCGAGTGCTGCAACCTGAACTATGAACTTGTTCGGCTTTATCTCGGCTGCTTTGGCCTTCTCTGCCTTGCCATCCGGTTTTCCTTCAAGGATGGCACGGGCACGCGCCGCATCGTCTGCTTTTGCCGCCGGCTGCGTTTGGGGAATTGCTTTGAACTCGGGCTTGCCGGATGGTTGCGCCTGCTCCGGCTTGCTGCTCGTATTGGCTGTCGGCGGCGGATTCGGGTTCTCTTTTGCCGGTGTTGCGCCTATTGAAGACGGCTCGATCACTTCTTCATTTTTATCGAGTCCGGCCGATGCGGACACCTTGCCGCCGACGGCAGGCGGCGGCGTCATCGGACGGCTGGCGTTCGGTTGGAATGGCTTGTCCTTGGATGGTATTTGAATTGCGATATCGTCGGCCAACGGCTTGGGCTCGGAATCGAGAATCATCGGCAATCCGATGATCGCAGCCAGCACCAATGCAACTGCGCCGACCAGGCGCCGGCGTGCGCGTTTTTTCTCGGGTAAGACAGGATCGACCGGTTCGTTGGCCTTATTGCTTTGCTTGCGTTTGCCGCGGCCGCGTACCGCGTTCGATTCCTCTTCGGCACGAGAGTAAAACTCGCTGGTGCCGGAAGCGAGTTCCTGCTTGCTTTTACGAAAGAACGAGAACAAACCCATGCGATAAATTGTCAATTTGTCAGTGGTATCCGGATTTTCTGGCTTCCATCACACCAGCAACGGTCAGGAACGATCCGAAAACCACAATTCTATCATTCTCGCCCGCTCGGCTTTGTGCATTTAAGAAAGCATTTGCAGGGGAGTCGAACACTTCGATGGTGCATTCGGCATTCGGTTCATTTTGCGGAACAATCCCTGCATTCAACAATTTTTCCCTGAGCTGTGCCGCGGTAGCTGCACGGGGCAATGGCAAATCCGTCACGCACCAATGATCGACGCGGTCCTTCAGGTGCGCAATCATGCCGTCGATATCCTTGTCGTGCATCGCGCCGAATATCGCGTAAGTGTACGGATGAAATCCCATATTTTCCAGATTCTGCGCCAGTGCCGCAGCGGCATGCGGATTATGTGCGACATCGAGAATAACAGTCGGCCGCCCCGGCAAAACCTGGAATCGGCCGGGCAAATCGACCAGTACCATGCCGCTGCGTACTTCCTGCGCTCCGACCGGCAAGCGCTGGCGCAGGACCTCAAGCGCCGCCAGCACAGCCGATGCATTCAATAGCTGATTCGCACCTCTCAAGCTCGGATAGCCGAGCGCATTGCGGCGCTGATTGCGTCCGCCGTAGTTCCATTGCTGCTTGTCGCCCGAATAATTGAAATCGCGTCCCAGCAGCCATAGATCCGCGCCGATCGTTTCAGCATGCTTGATCAGCGATTTCGGCGGCACCGGATCGCTGCATATCGCAGCCCGGCCGGGGCGGAAAATACCGGCTTTTTCAAAACCGATTTCTTCGCGCGTACTGCCCAGATAATCGGTATGGTCGATATCGACACTGGTAACGATCGCCACATCGGCATCGATCACGTTGACCGCGTCGAGCCGGCCGCCCAATCCGACCTCAAGAATAACTGCGTCCAGTTTGGCTTCTGCGAATAATTGCAGAATGGCCAGCGTCGTGAATTCGAAATACGTCAGTGATGTGCCGCCTCGCTTCGCCTCCACGGACTCAAAACCGGCGATCAGTGCATCATCCGAAACCGGTTCGCCGCAGATGCGCCCGCGCTCGTTGAAATGCAGCAGATGCGGCGATGTGTATAAGCCAACCCGATATCCGGCATTTAACAGAATCGATTCGAGCATTGCACAGGTTGATCCCTTGCCATTGGTGCCGCCGACGATAATGACCGGGCAATCGAAATGGATATCGAGGCTGCTTTTGACTCGCGCCACGCGCTCGAGGCCCATGTCGATCGCCTTGGGATGCATCGATTCGAGAACGTGTAACCAGTCAGCTAGTGTAGTCGGGTGATTTTGCATTGCTTGAGATATGTGGAGCCTGTATTGAAATTAAAAAGCCCGAACCTGCAACAGGTCCGGGCTTTCATTGATACGCAAAAACAATCAAGCCAGCACTTCTACTGCCTGGTTTTGCAGCAACGCCAATAACCGGGCAATTTCTTCCCGCATTTTGCGTCGATCGACAATCATGTCGACGGCACCTTTTTGCAACAGGAATTCGGACCGCTGAAAGCCTTCCGGCAATTTTTCGCGTACCGTATTTTCAATCACGCGCGGGCCGGCAAAACCGATCAATGCCTTCGGTTCGGCAATCACCACATCGCCCATGAAGGCAAAAGAAGCCGATACGCCGCCGGTTGTCGGATCGGTCAATACGGAAATGAACGGTAATTTTTTTTCCGATAATTTGGTCAGCATCGATGTCGTTTTCGCCATTTGCATCAAGGACAGCAAACCCTCTTGCATACGGGCTCCACCGGATGCGGTGAAGCAGATAAACGGCACTTTCTGCTCGATCGCAATTTGCGCGCCGCGGGCAAAACGTTCGCCGACGACCGAACCCATGGTGCCCGCCATGAACTCGAACTCGAAGCAGGCCACCACTACCGGCAATGCCATGATTGCGCCGCCCAGTACGATGAGGGCGTCGGTTTCACCGGTCGCATCCATGGCACCTTTCAGGCGATCCGAGTATTTTTTGCTGTCCTTGAATTTGAGGGTATCGACCGGCAGGGTTTCCTGGCCAATTTCATAACGGCCTTCGGCATCCAGCAATGCATCCAGGCGATCTCGCGCACGGATGCGCATATGATGATTGCATTTCGGACAGACACGGAGATTGGACTCCAGATCGGTGCGGTACAAGACCGCTTCGCACGAAGGACATTTAACCCACAGCCCCTCCGGGATCGACTTGCGGGTGGCGGAATCAGAACGCTGAATGCGCGGGGGGAGCAATTTTTCTAGCCAGCTCATGGTGACCTCTTTCAGTTTTTATACTTGCTGAATTTTTTACTTGCCGCATTGTACTATTCGCGCTGCCATGCGCCAACATTTGCATGACGAATACCATATTACACCCGAGTTGACAGGCATTCATCCACGCCAAACTGCATTGTCACTCATCCAACGCCTTGCGAATTCCGCTGATAAAAGTCTGCACCGCCTCCACCGCCTTGTCGCGTGATGTGCTTTCCAATTCCTGAATAATGCGGCTGCCGATCACGATTGCATCCGATACGGATGCAACTGCCTTTGCAGTCGCCGCATCGCGGATACCGAAACCGACAGCGATCGGCAGTTTTACATATTTGCGAATCGCGGCGATGCGTTGCGCCACTTCTTTCGTATCGATATTGCCTGCGCCCGTCACACCTTTCAGCGACACATAATAACTGAATCCGCCGCCCACTTCGGCGACGTGCGCAATACGCTCTTCAGTAGAGGTCGGCGCCAGCAGAAAGATCGGGTCCATACCGTTGGCCTGCATCGTCAGAGCGAATTCTTCACACTCTTCCGGCGGGTAGTCGACTACGATCGTGCCGTCGACTCCGGCACTTTTAGCCGCCTGTATAAAGACTTTCTGGCCCATGTGTTCGATCGGATTGGCATAACCCATCAGTACCACCGGTGTTGCCGCATTGGTTTTGCGAAATTCATCGACGAAACCAAGCACATCCTTGATACCTATGCCGTATTTGAGCGCTCTCTCACATGCGCGCTGAATCACGGGCCCTTCCGCCATCGGGTCAGAGAATGGCACACCGAGTTCGATTATGTCAGCGCCGCCTGCAACCAGCGCATGCATTAGCGGCACCGTCAGTTCAGGCGCCGGATCGCCCGCGGTGATGAAGGGAATGAGGCCTTTTTTATTTTGCGCCGCGAGAGCGGCGAATACTGACTGGATTCGGGACATTATGGTTATTTATATGGTTGTACAGAACATGGGGTGGGGATGCAGTATCCATCCCATGTTCTCCTCTTTTAGCAAGTTCCGGATTTGCATCTGCCTGACGCAGACTTTCGAACTAGAATTTCTTTTTCGTTCGTTCCGCGACAGTATGCATATCCTTGTCGCCACGACCGGACAAATTCACCAGGATGGTTTTATCCTTGGGCAGCGTCGCCGCAAATTTGGCGGCATAGGCCAATCCATGGCTCGATTCCAGTGCGGGGATGATACCTTCGATGCGGCAGCAATTGTGGAATGCTTCGATCGCCTCGTCATCGGTGACCGACACATATTGCGCGCGTCCTGAATCTTTTAGCCACGCATGCTCCGGTCCCACACCAGGATAATCAAGTCCGGCGGACACGGAATGGGTTTCGATGATCTGGCCGTTCGCATCCTGCAGCAGATAAGTGCGATTGCCGTGCAATACTCCCGGCGAACCGGCCAATAGTGCTGCCGCATGCTTGCCGCTGTCCAGCCCCTCACCCGCTGCTTCGACGCCGATCAATTGCACATTTTTGTGGTCGATATACGGGTAAAAAATTCCCATTGCGTTCGACCCGCCGCCGATGCATGCCACAACGTGATCCGGCTGGCGCCCTGTCAATTCCGGCATCTGCACCAGGCATTCCTCGCCGATCACCGACTGGAAATCGCGCACCATCATCGGGTATGGATGAGGGCCGGCCACGGTGCCGATGATGTAGAAAGTATTTTCAATGTTGGTGACCCAATCGCGCATTGCTTCATTAAGCGCATCCTTGAGCGTTTTCGAACCGGATTCGACCGGCACAACGCTCGCGCCCAACAGTTCCATCCGATAGAGATTCTGTACCTGGCGCTTGACGTCCTCGCTGCCCATATAGACCACGCATTCGAGGCCGAATCGGGCGCAAATGGTCGCAGTTGCCACTCCGTGCTGGCCGGCGCCGGTTTCGGCGATCACGCGCGGCTTGCCCATCCGTTTGGCGAGCAGCGCCTGACCGATCACGTTATTGATCTTGTGCGCACCGGTATGATTCAAGTCCTCGCGCTTGAAGTAAATCTGTGCGCCGCCCATCATCTCTGACCAGCGTTTGGCGTGGTAAATCGGGCTGGGACGTCCGACGAAATGCTTGAGTTCACTGTGGAATTCGGCGAGAAATTCCAGATCGTTCTTGTAATGCGCGTACGCTTGTTTCAGTTCCGCAAGCGCGTGGGTAAGCGTTTCGGATACAAAACTGCCGCCGTAGGGGCCGAAATGGCCTTTTGCATCAGGAAGGTTGTAAGCGGCCGTTTGATGCAGGGCCGTGGTGGTCATTGCCTGGCGCTCGGCATAATTCCCGAGCGCATTGAGTTCTTTCATGATGATTCTCTCTGCTGTTCTGTTTATCGGCTGCTGCGGGCATCCGCCAGGCGCACCGCATCGACAAAAGCGCTCATCTTGGCGGCGTCCTTGATACCCTTGTCGAATTCGATGCCGCTGCTGACATCGACTGCGTAAGGACGTATGCGGACCACTGCGTCAGTCACGTTTTGCACGCTCAAGCCACCACTTAAAACGACCCGAGGCGCGAGTTCTTTTGGGATGAGAGACCAATCAAAAACCTTTCCGCTGCCGCCATAGCCATCGACCCATGTGTCCAGCAACAATCCGGCGAACAATGTGCTGGCAGCACGATAATCCTGGTCGTATTTTAACAAATCGGCGCCAGTCATATCCGGCTTTACACGTATCGCCCGGATGAACGGGCGATTTGCCATTTCCGCTGCTGCGCGGCACTGCTCAAGCGTTTCGTCGCCATGGAATTGCAAAAGAGAAAGCGGCACCTGCTCGACAACCTCTGCGACCTGTTTCGGGGTCGCATTGACGAAAAGCCCAACGCTCGTAACGAACGGCGATGCGATGGCCAGCATTGCGGCGGCATCCTCCGGCCTCACATAACGCGGGCTTTCAGGGTAGAAGACCAGGCCAATCGCGTCGGCACCCGTCGCGACCGCGACTTGCACGTCCTCAATGCGAGTCAAGCCGCAAAGTTTGATTCGGGTACGTTGATTCATCGGCGTCACTTATCGGGGAACACTGCTTCGGGAAAGCCAAGGCAACGCAGGAACAGTCTCCTGCGGTAAATTCCATTTATCATCATAGTCAATTTTAGCCAAATACAGGCCGTCAGGCATGAATGTCGGCGCCGCCTGTTTGCGATCATGGCCTTTCAATACTTCGTTTAACCATTCCGGCGGATGAGTTCCGTTGCCGGTATAGATCAGCGAACCGACGATATTGCGTACCATGTGATGCAGGAAAGCATTGGCGTGCAATGTAAATACAATGAGGTCGCCGTGCCGTTCAATGCGAATATCATGCATCGTCCTGACCGGCGATTTTGCCTGGCATTCGATCGAACGGAAAGCAGAAAAATCATGCATGCCGATCAGGCATTGCGCCGCGATACGCATCGGTTCAAGCGCCAGCGGGCGAAAGGACCAACCTGCCCTGCCCGATAAAAGAGGCGAGCGGACCGGATGGTTATGCAACAAGTAATGGTAGGTCCGGGCCGTCGCGCTAAAACGTGCGTGGAAATCCCCCATCGCACCAGATTCGGGTTCACAAGCCCATCGTACTGCAATCGAGTTCGGCAAAAACGAATTGACGCCGCGCACCCAGGAAAACGATTCACGGTCAATGTCCGTGTCAAAATGGACGACTTGTTCGATTGCATGGACACCTGTGTCGGTACGGCCGGCACAAGTCGTTCCGATGTCTCGCTGCGCGAATTTTTTCAGCGCCGCTTCCAGCCGGTCCTGCACTGTGTTGCCGTCCACCTGGGTCTGCCACCCATGCCATGGAGAGCCATCGTATTGAACACCAAGAACAATGCGTTTCAATTCCAATCCAATTTAATAAAACGAATTTAAAAACAAAACGGGCGCAAGCATCGCTCTGCGCCCGTTTGCAGGAAAACTGCGGTTAAGCGAGCTTCTGCAGCATTGCTTTCGCTTTTTCGCTTTGCTCAGCGGAGCCTCCCTTGACTACTTCATCAAGCAATTCTCGCGCCCCTTCCTTGTCGCCGATCTCTTGATAAGCGAGAGCCAAATCAAGCTTCGTGGCCATTTCGGCAACGTTGGAATGCTGATCGCCGCCGACCGCATGTGCATCTTGAGCGGCAGCGGGCTTCATGTCGGCAGGACTCAGGTCAAGACTGATTCCGGACAAATCGAAGTCGAGCGCACTCGCGGACTGGTGTCCGGCAGCGGCTGTCTCCGGCAACTTGGGAATGTCGATTTCCAAGGGTGCGAAATCGGTGACGGTAACATCGGCTGCCGCAACCTTGGCGGCGGTCACATCCTTTTTATGAGTATCGACGGGCTGCTTCACGCTCTGATGAAAGTCCAGGTTCAGTGCATTGGATGCCGGCTCAAGTTCTGGAAGAGGCTCGTTCTGCATGGTAGGCGGCAGTGCCACTTCCTTGATGCCCAAGCTCTCCAGATCAAAATCGAAGTCCAGCCCGTTCGACGCCTCCGCCGCCGGTGTCGCTGATGGCGCAGGGACGGGGCTTAATGCCGGTGCCTGCTTCTGCTCCTTCTTTGCCGGGGCGGCTTCCGGCTCTGGCAACACAGGGACCGTTGCTGCATGGTCAGTGTTGTTGAAAGAGGCCCCGCTGGATTCAAGAGTATTGAGATTCTCCGGTGACGCGTTCGCCCCTTGCGTAGTGTTCAGCAGGGCTTCGAGATCGAGTTCATCCAGCGGCTGGGTCGGCGCAATCAGCGCAGCCGTTTTGGCGGCTCCGGCTGCGGGCGGTTTCCCTCCCGCATACAACGGATTATTCGGGTCGATTGCAATTCCCAGTCCGGTCGCCTGCCGCCAATCATCACCTTCGCCCCTCGTCATGCTGTACAGCTCGGTTGCCAGTATTTCGAACGCACGCACATCCTTGCGGTTGGCATAAATTTCCAAAAGCTTTACACGCACTGCGCTGCGATCCGGCTGAGTACGCAAGGCTTCTTTCAGGATTTCTTCGGCCTGGGCGTCGCGGCCATATGCAATGTAGACGTCCGCTTCCGCAACAGGATCGACCTCATTGGTATCGAGCTGGCTTGCTGAAGGGGCGAAATTTGAGTTGAAAACGCTGTTGTTGGTATCGACGCTCTGGCCGCCGGTCGATCCGAACAAGGAATTTGCCTTCAGACCTGAATCGGTCAGGATATTGCTTTCCTCAAATTCTCTACGTTGCTTTCTGCGGCGAATGCTGTAAATGCCGAAAGCACCCAAACCCGCTCCCGCAATTGCCAGCAGCGACAGCAGCAATGGATTGTCCAGCAAATCATCGATAAAGCTGGATTCCGGCGGCGGCACAGGCGCAACCGGTTTCCGTTTGGCTGGAGCCGGCTTGTTCACTTTGGGCGCTGCCGGCTTCGCGTCGGTTGCTTGAGATGGTGCGGGTGCAGAAGCGGCTGCCTGAGGCGTTCCGGACGTCGTGGCAGAAGCTGCCGCCGGCGGTGTGGCAATAGCTGGAACAGCCGCCGGGGACGAAGTTGAATTTGGCACAGCGGCCGGGCTAGGCGCAGGCAACGCAGGCAGAGTGTCGGATTTTCCGGCATTGGCCTGCTTTTGCTTATCTGCCAGATCCTTGTTTTTGATTTCCAGAATCTTCTGCAAATCATTGACATTCTTTTCCAGTTCCTTGACCCGTGCATTTGCTTCCGCGAGCGCTTTGTCCTTGGCGATTTTATCTTCAGCGCCTGCGGCAATGCTTGTGGCTTTATCCGAACCGGCAGCCGCCGTGCCGGATTTCGATAATTTCAGCTTATCCTTGGCTTCGCTTGCAGCAGTCGGCTGTTCTTCGACTTTTGCAGTAATTTTGCCGGTAGCGCTTTGCTTGATCTCATCCGATTTTCGGGAAGTGGAACCGGCTACCTGGCCGGCAAGTTTATTGCGATAACTGTTGAAGTCGGCTGCTTGGGCAACAACAATATTTTTTGCCTCCGAATTGCTGATGCCTCGCGCGGTTTCGGCATCGGGTACCGATAGAATCTGGCCGGCTCGCAAGCGATTTATATTATTGCCGATAAAAGCGCTCGGATTCGCGCGCTGCAACGCTATCAGCATCTGGTCAAGCGATACGCCTTCCGGTTTGACCTGGCTGGCGATTCTGGCCAGGGTATCGCCTTTCTTGACCTCATAACCTTCCGATTGCGAAGCGTTGTTTGCTTCAGCTTGTGCTGCGGAAGCCCGCTTTACCGGGGCCTGCTGCGGCGGCTTGGCGGCACTGACCGGCTTTTCAGCCAAAACAGGTTGCGGTACGGGCTCAGGCTGAGCAATCGGCTGCGACGCAGCGCTTGACGCCGGCGTGTTGGGCGCCGCTATTTGCGCTGGTTGCGTTTTGCGCAGGTCGGCCGGGTCGAGCAGGAAAGTGTATTCGCGCACCAAACGGCTGTTGGTTCCGCCCATTTCGAGCAGCATGTCGACAAAAGGCTCGTTGATGGGTTGAGTCGAGGTAACCCGAATAAATTGCCGCCCGCTTCGCTGTTCTATCGCAAATCGCAGGGTAAACAATGCCGGGTTGAATTCGATATTGGCTTGGCGGAATGCGTCGGTCGGCGCCAGCTTGACTGTCAAGGCCCCCGCTTCGTCTTTTGACACCGAGGTCAGTTCAATTTCGGCATGCAACGGCTGCCCGAGCGAAGACAACACCGTCAATTTACCCAGCCCGACTGCATGCGCACTGGAAAACAGTACTGTTGACACGACAGCAGCAGTCAGCGTCTTGAAGCTAAACGAAACGGCTTTCGGACGGATATTTACACGCATATTTTGTGGCATAGATGGACATTCCGTTAGCTTATCTTGTGATAAAACAAGCATCGCTTTAATTTTGCAATGTTCGGGGAACTTTCACCATATCATCATGGACTTACGCGCGCAAGCGTAACCATCTTCGTAAGAGATGCAAAACCCGCCAATTTCCATATCCGGGAGAATACTTGGCGGGTTCGCGTTGCTTATTGACAACGATTTTTAATACATCTACATCGGATGGAACGAATCAGCTATCAAGCACGATTCTCAACATGCGGCGCAATGGTTCGGCGGCGCCCCACAATAACTGGTCACCGACCGTGAAGGCGGCCAGATAATCGCCGCCCATTTGCATCTTGCGCAAACGTCCCACCGGAATCGTCAGACTGCCGGTCACTGCAGCGGGCGTCAAATCCCGCATCGATGCCTCACGGTTGTTCGGCACGACTTTGACCCATTGATTGTTGTCCGCGATGATGCCGTTGATTTCGTCAAGAGGAACATCCTTCTTGAGCTTGATCGTCAACGCCTGCGAATGGCAGCGCATCGCACCGATGCGCACGCACAAGCCGTCGACTGCAATCGCCGCTTTTGCCGAACTGCCGAACGCATCGCCGCGGCCAAGAATCTTGTTGGTTTCCGCGCCTGCTTTCCACTCTTCGCGCGACATGCCGTTGCCGAGATCCTTGTCGATCCATGGAATCAGGTTGCCGCCCAACGGCACGCCGAACTGTCTGGTTTCATCGGCGCTCATCGCATGTTGTTTCGCCAGCACTTTCCGATCGATTTCGAGAATGGCGGAAGCCGGGTCGCCGAGCAATGCCTTTACTTCCGCATTGATCGAGCCAAACTGCGTCAGCAACTCGCGCATATGCTGCGCCCCGCCGCCCGACGCGGCCTGATAAGTCATCGAGGTCATCCAGTCCACGAGATCATGTTCGAACAGTCCACCCAGGCCCATCAACATGCAGGACACGGTGCAATTGCCGCCGATATAGTTTTTCACTCCACGGCTCAACGCGGCCTTGATCACATTCAGGTTGACCGGATCGAGAACGATGATCGCATCGTCCTTCATGCGCAATGTGGATGCCGCATCGATCCAGTAGCCGTTCCAGCCGGCATTGCGCAATTTGGGAAATACTTCGCCGGTATAGTCGCCGCCCTGGCAGGTAATGATAATGTCGCACTTCTTCAGTGCATCAATATCGTTGGCATCTTTCAGCGTAGTTTCGTTTTTAGCCAATGTCGGCGCTTTGCCGCCGGCATTGGAAGTCGAAAAAAATATCGGCTCGATATGGGCGAAATCGCCCTCTTGCTGCATACGCTGCATCAAGACCGAACCTACCATGCCCCGCCAACCGACCAAGCCAACCAGTTTCATCATCTTTCCCTAAAACGTCCTCATTTTTCGAAACAAGGACTTCCGTTAAACCTGCAGCGAGTCCCACCCGCTATCGTTATCCATGGTTTGCGACGGGTGGGACCCGCCTGTTTCAAATTGCTTTCAAACCAGGGCCTTGACTACCGCATCGCCCATTTCATTCGTGCTTACCCGGATGGTCCCCGCCTCATGAATATCCGCGGTACGCAATCCTTGCGCCAAGACTTTTTTGACTGCAGCCTCCACCCGGTCGGCCTGTTCCGCTTTATTCAGCGAATAGCGCAACATCATTGCGACCGACAAAATAGTCGCCAATGGATTGGCGACACCCTTGCCCGCGATGTCCGGTGCCGAACCATGCGAAGGCTCATACAATCCCTTGTTGTTCGCATCCAGCGATGCCGATGGCAACATGCCGATTGAACCGGTCAGCATCGCGGCCGCATCGGACAGAATGTCGCCGAACATGTTGCCGGTCACTATCACATCGAATTTCTTGGGTGCGCGCACCAATTGCATCGCCGCATTGTCGACATACATATGATCGAGCGCCACGTCCGAATATTCTTTATGGACATCGGTGACAACATCTTTCCAGAATTGGAAAGTTTCCAGCACGTTGGCTTTATCGACGCTTGTCAGACGCTTGTCGCGCTTTCGCGCGGCCTGGAATGCGACATGTGCGATGCGGCGAATTTCCGGTTCGGCATAACGCATCGTGTCGAAACCTTCACGCGCGCCCTTGAACGGGCCATCGGGCGCTTCGCGCACACCGCGCGGCTGGCCGAAATAAATATCGCCTGTCAATTCACGAATGATCAGGATATCGAGCCCGGCAACGACTTCCGGCTTTAGCGTCGATGCGCCCGCCAGTTCCGGATACAGAATTGCCGGACGAAGATTCGCGAACAAATTCAGATTCTTGCGCAAGCCGAGAATAGCCTGCTCGGGGCGCAAGGCGCGTTCCAATGTGTCGTATTTCCAGTCGCCGACCGCGCCAAAAAGCACGGCATCGGCTTCCTTTGCCAGCTTCAGCGTCGCTTCCGGCAACGGATGTCCGTGCGCAACGTAACCGGCACCACCTACCGGTGCGGTTTCCATTTCAAATTTTTCATCAAGCCTGTTCAAGACCTTGACGGCTTGCTCGATAATTTCAGGACCGATGCCGTCGCCCGGCAGAATTGCGATTTTCATTTTGATCGTTGTAAATTGGCGTGCCGGTTAAACAGTTAAATCGTATTGACCAGCCATGGCTGCATTGCGATATGGCGTTCTTCGAACGCGCGGATCTTGTCTGCCTGCTGCAGCGTCAAACCAATGTCGTCGAGCCCATTGAGCAGGCAGTATTTGCGGAACGCGTCGATTTCGAACAGATAAGTCGCGCTGCCGTTGGCAGTACTGACGATCTGCTTTTCCAGATCGATCACCAGGCGAAAGCCCGGGAATGCCTTGACCTCATTAAACAAATGATCAATTTGTGCCTCGGGCAGAACGACAGGCAGCAATCCGTTCTTGTAGCAATTGTTGAAGAAAATATCCGCGAAACTCGGCGCGATAACGGCGCGAAAGCCGTACTGTTCCAAAGCCCATGGCGCATGCTCACGGGAAGAGCCGCAGCCGAAATTTTTACGCGCCAGCAGAATCGACGCACCTTGATAACGCGGCTGGTTCAGAACGAAATCCGGATTCAGCGGACGCCTGGAATTATCCCTGCCCGGTTCGCCATGATCAAGATAACGCCATTCATCGAACAGGTTCGGGCCGAAACCGGTGCGCTGAATCGATTTCAGAAACTGTTTTGGAATGATGGCATCGGTGTCGACATTTGCACGGTCCAACGGCGCGACCAGTCCATCAAGAAGATTGAATTTATTCATACCGTTTCAAATTTAATCAAAGGGACGGCGGCCTTGTTAATCGCCGTCGTCCTGCGTCACTTAACGTTGCCGGAATAATTGCATCGCAACTGCATCAAATGGAAATCGCACCGGTTTACCGGGCGCTTTTCTCCTGGATTTTATCCCCGACTTTTTCCACATCCTTGCCAAAACCATGCATCGTATTACAGCCGACCAATACATAACCCGATAAAATCAACAAAAATACAGCGGCAATTTTTTTCATTCCAGACCCTGATTACAACGAACGAACATCAACAAAATGTCCCGCCACACCCGCAGCGGCGGCCATTGCCGGACTTACGAGGTGAGTGCGCCCTCCCGCTCCTTGCCTGCCTTCGAAATTGCGATTCGATGTCGATGCGCAGCGCTCGCCCGGCTCGAGTCGGTCGGCATTCATTGCCAGGCACATCGAGCATCCCGGCTCACGCCATTCAAAACCCGCATCCTTGAAAATCCTGTCCAGGCCTTCCCGCTCGGCTTGCTCTTTCACCAAACCCGAACCCGGCACCACCATCGCCAGCCTGACGTTGGACGCACGGAACTTGCCGCGCACTACTGCGGCAGCGGCGCGCAAATCCTCGATACGCGAATTGGTGCAGGATCCGATAAAGACCTTGTCGATGCGGATATCGGCGATCGCGGTATTGGGTTTCAATGCCATATAGGCCAGCGCCTTTTCCATTGCATCGCGCTTGACGGCATCCTTTTCCTTATCCGGATCGGGTACCCGGCCGTCCACCGAGACCACCATTTCGGGTGACGTGCCCCAAGTCACTTGCGGCTTGATTTCGGCAGCATTCAATGTGACCACTATGTCGAATTTGGCGCCGGCATCCGAATGCAGCGTGCGCCAGTATTCGACCGCGCGGTCCCAGTGCGGGCCGACCGGTGAAAACGGACGGCCTTTGACGTAATTGATCGTCGTCTCGTCCACCGCCATCATGCCGGCGCGAGCGCCTGCCTCTATCGCCATGTTGCAAATCGTCATACGGCCTTCCATCGACAATCCGCGAATGGTCGAACCGGCAAATTCAATTGCATAGCCGGTTCCGCCGGCAGTACCGATTTTGCCGATCACGGCCAGCACGATGTCTTTGGCGGTCACGCCGAACGGCAATGCGCCGTCGACCTGCACCAGCATAGCCTTGGATTTTTTCGTCAACAGGGTTTGCGTAGCCAATACATGCTCGACTTCGGAAGTGCCGATGCCATGCGCCAGGCAACCGAATGCGCCATGCGTCGACGTATGCGAATCGCCGCAAACCACGGTCATGCCAGGCAAGGTCGCGCCCTGTTCAGGACCAATCACATGCACGATCCCCTGACGCTTGTCGCGCATGCTGAAATAGGTCAGCCCGTATTCTTTCGCATTGGCGTCCAGCGTCTCGACCTGCAGACGCGACACCGGGTCGGCGATACCGTTGGCGCGATCAGTGGTAGGCACGTTGTGATCGGCTACCACCAGGTTGGCGGAATTGCGCCATGGCTGCCGGCCGGCGAGCTTTAATCCTTCGAACGCCTGCGGGCTGGTGACTTCATGCACCAGATGGCGGTCAATGTAAAGAATCGTCGTGCCGTCATCCCCGGTATGGACGACATGCGATTGCCAGAGTTTGTCGTAGAGCGTTTGAGCCATGTTTCTAAAATAGGTAAACAGCACGGATAGGTGGAAACAGTCCTTGATTATGCCATATTTGTGCAATGCAGGAACATGGGAAACCACTGCTTCGCCCAATGAAAAACATCCGCGGCAGCAGACGCGGGGATTTTCATTGGATTTTTTTCAATCGCTATCTTTTCCTGGCCTGCTCGTAAAGCGGCATGACGCGCTGGGAATAATTGGCCAGATCGCTTAATCGGTCTTCCCGTGGCGGGTGCGTCGACAAAAACTTGGGCGGTTCCGATCCGCCGACTTTTTCCATCTTTTTCCATAGAGTGACCGCTGCGCGCGGATCGTAACCTGCACGCGCTGCGAGCTCAACTCCGATACGGTCGGCTTCGGTCTCGTGTTTGCGCGAATTGGGCAAACCGAGCACGCCCATATAAGCGTACTCCATCCCCTTCTGTCCCACGTCGCCGACACCGGCTACGGCGGACAGAATGGATATCCCGAGTCCGGCGACTGCCTGCTCCGATGCGCGCTCACGCGCATGTTCGCGCAATGCATGCGCCATTTCGTGTCCCATGACCGCAGCCAGTTCGTCATCGGTGACTTGAAGCTTTTCCATCAGTCCGGTATATACGGCTATTTTGCCGCCCGGCATACACCAGGCGTTGACTTCCGGGGAAGTCAGCACATTGACCTCCCAATTCCAGCGCTGTGCATCCGGCCGGAATGCCGGCGTCTGCTGAATGAGGCGATTGGCAATCGTGCGAACTCGATTGACTTGCGACGGGTTCCGGTTCAATGTGCCCTTCTGGCGCTCTTGAGCCATCAATTGGGCGTACTCCTGACTCGAGGCCTGTTCGATCTCTTCGGAAGAAACCACCATTCTCTGCTGGCGTTCCACACCCACCACGCCGCCTTGGGTAGTCTGCACCGTTTCGCAGGAAACCAGGGGCAGCAGAATTACCGCTGTCAGCATTTGCTTCAGAAGCATGCGTTTGACAATCGATTTCATTTTTTCTCCTTATGATATGGCTGCCAGCGGTACGATAGCGCCGCCGCTCCCGCGCCGCCAACAGCGAATATTGCCGCAATCAAATAGACTGCCTGAGCGCCGAATCTATCCCAAAACACACTTAAAACCAGTCCGCCCAGAGTTCCGCCCAAACCATAGGAAATACTGGTAAACAGCGCCTGGCCACGCGCTTGCAGCGGGCCTGCAAACCAGCGCTGCAGCATCATCACCGATGCGGAATGATGCGCCCCGAAGGTCGCCGCGTGCAAAACCTGCGCGATCAATAACCAGAACAGCGACTGTGCGCAAAAGCCGATCAACAAAAAGCGTATTCCCCCGATCAGCAAACTTGCCAGCATCAATTTCTGCACTCCCAGCCGGCGGAAAATCGGCGCCTGGTAAAAGAAAAACACGATTTCCGCCATCACCCCCAAAGACCACATCAAACCGATCACCGTGTTGCTGTAACCGATTTGCGCCAGGTACAGCGAATAAAATATGTAGAGCGACGAATGTGCAGCGATCATCAGAAAAGTCGATATGAAAAATGCGATCACTTCACGCCGCTGCAGCAGCTTTCTCACCGAGGGCATGTCATGCTGCTGCCCATGAACATGCGGCGATTCCTGCATGCGCAGGCTGGCGGCCAGCACCAATGCCAGCAGCGCCAACGCGATCCATGGCATCAGGCCGATTCCCTGCCAATCCAGTAACTGCCCCGCGGCCATCACCGATAGAATAAATCCGACGGAACCCCATAAGCGCAGGCGCCCGTAATGAGTAAGATCGCCGCGCATTTCCGAAAGCATCAATGCTTCCGATAGCGGTGCCTGCGCACTGGTGAATGTGTTGACGGCAATCATGATCAAAAGGAACTGGACGAATGTCCGTCCAAAAAGCAATCCGGTAAATGCCGCCAGTGCCGCAATCGCCGTAATGCGCAATACCGTCACCCGCTTCCGGCTATAGTCGGCAACCCATCCCCATAGATTAGGCCCGAAAATTCGCATCACTTGCATGAGGGACATCAATATCCCGATTTGCGTGGCAGTCATGCCTTTATCGGCAAAAAACAGACTGGCGTAAGGAGAAAGTACGCCTATGTAGCCGTAATACGCGAAGAAAAAGAGGGCGAAGCTGACGTATTGTTTAGGCAAGGATGAGTGCAGTACGGTGGAATATTCCGAATGCGGCAAGTTCGTCAACGATCGATGTTTATGTCATTCGCCCGGACCGGAAAAGATGAACGTTGATCACGCAGGGCGGATAACGCTGCGCTTATCCGCCCTGCTCATTGTTTTTCTACTTCACTTTCGCCGCAATCTTCGGCGTCGTCACGCTTACATCTCCACACTGCGCCCGATGCCGCAACGCATGATCCATCAGCACCAGCGCCAGCATCGCTTCCGCGATCGGCGTTGCGCGGATGCCGACACAGGGATCGTGCCGACCGAATGTTTCCACCTTGATCGGATTGCCGCTTTTGTCAATCGAGTTGCGCGGCGTGCGAATGCTGGAAGTCGGCTTGATTGCAATCGATACCGTAATATCCTGTCCGGTCGAAATGCCGCCAAGGACGCCGCCGGCATTGTTGCTCGAAAAACCTTCCGGCGTCAGTTCGTCGCCGTGCTCAGTTCCTTTTTGTGAAACCGATTTGAATCCCGCACCGATTTCAACGCCCTTGACCGCATTGATGCCCATCATTGCGTAAGCAATTTCGGCGTCCAGCTTGTCGTAAATCGGCTCGCCCAGGCCGACCGGCACATTCATGGCCACGACGTCGATGCGGGCGCCGCAGGAGTTCCCTGCTTTGCGCAATGCGTCCATGTACTCTTCCAGTTGCGTGATGATAGTTCCGTTCGCCGCAAAAAAGGGATTCTCGCGCACGTGCTCCCATGATTCGAACGGAATGGCAATATCGCCCAATTGACTCATGCAACCTGTGAAAGTGGTGCCGTATTGCTCATGCAGCCATTTTTTCGCCACAGCGGCCGCGCCCACCACGGGCGCTGTCAGGCGGGCCGACGAGCGCCCACCGCCGCGCGGGTCGCGAACGCCGTATTTGTGCCAATAAGTGTAATCGGCATGGCCGGGTCGGAAAGTGTCGGCAATGTTGCTGTAATCATGGCTGCGCTGATCTTCGTTGCGGATCAACAACGCAATTGGAGTGCCTGTGGTCTTGCCTTCGAATACACCGGAGAGTATTTCCACCGTATCGGATTCTCGACGCTGTGTGACGTGGCGCGACGTTCCGGGCTTGCGGCGATCCAGCTCCGGCTGAATGTCTGCTTCGGACAACGTCATCCCGGGGGGACAGCCATCGATCACGCATCCGATGGCCGGGCCGTGAGATTCGCCGAAGGTAGTGACAGTAAAAAGCGTACCAAAAGTATTGCCGGACATGATGATGGGAATAGCGTAGCTGAAAGATTGAATTCTACCAGTGTAGGCCGGCTGTTCTGTAAGGCTTGTGCTTCCGTATCATGGAAGCGGCTCTAAAACAGCCGCAAAAGAGCCGCATGTTTTGAAAAAGCGGACGGCATTATTTTTAATTCCTGAAAAGCATCAAGAACGAACCGCCTGTTTTTCCCTTAAAGCTTGGTTTACGTCAGTAAATTTCCACAAAGCAGTTTGTCAGACATTTTTGCATAAGTTAGTTATATACTATTTCCAAGTAGTAACTTTGGGATTTCTGGAGATGCTTTTATGCCCCCTTCGATCACGCCCGCGGAAGAGGATTTCGTATTCTTGGACGAAAATGTATCGACAGGCGCTATAGTGCATTCCGCTGCGATGCCGGTATGGCGCGTGATGATCATAGACGATGACGGCGACGTGCATTCGTCAACTGTCTTTGCGCTGGGCAACGTCGAAATGCAGCATCGTCCGCTGGAATTTTTACATGCCTACACAGCGGCGCAAGCCCGGGAAGTGTTAGCGCATGAACGGGACATCGCAGTCATTTTGCTGGATGTCGTCATGGAACAACAGGATGCCGGCTTGCTGCTGGTACGCCATATCCGCGAAGTACTCGGAATGACCGAGGTCCGCATTATTCTGCACACCGGCCAGCCCGGTTATGCTCCCGAACTCGATGCGATCCGTGATTTCGATATCAATGATTACAAGACCAAGTCCGAGCTGACACGTATCAAGCTCTTCACGGCTGTCACGTCTGCAATCCGGTCTTACGAACAGATCCGTTCGATCAATGCCAGCCGCCGCGGCCTGAATCTGATTGTGCGCGCCACAGCCGAATTGATGGCATTGCATGGGCTGCAAAATTTCACTACCGGAGTGTCATCACGCAGGTAGCGGGACTGCTCAATCTCAAACCCGATGGATTGTTTTGCGCTCAAGAAAATTATAACGGCGAAGGCAGTGAATTTTCTGTCATTGCCGCCGCAGGCAGTTACGCCTCGTTCATCGACAGGCATGTTTCCGATATAGACGATGCACGTGTCGCCGACGCGTTATCGCATTCGCTGGATAAACGCCGCAATCTTTATGGCGATGATTTCATCACACTTTATTTTATCGGCAATGCCAACCGCGATTTCGCGTTGTTTCTCGATACAGGCATAACATTAAACGAAACGGATCAGCGCCTGCTCGATGTCTTCTGCAGCAATATCGCCGTCGGACTCGACAATGTGATGCTGGTCGGCCGCCTGCACGACTTTGCTTTTTACGACGACCTGTCGAAGCTGCCCAACCGTACGCGATTGGTAAACATCCTTGATGAAACGCTCGCTTCCGCTGCACGGAACGACGTCACGCTGTCGCTGGTGGACATCGACCATTTCGCCGAAATCAACGATGCCCTCGGACATAAATTCGGCGACAAGCTGCTGCTCGCCGTGGCGGCCCGCCTGCAGTCCCGGCTGGGAGACGAATTGATCGTGGCGCGCGTTGGCGGCGATACGTTCTCTGTGCTCGGCGGCGCGACACAAGTCAATCCGGCGATGATCGGAGCACTGTTCAATATGCCGTTCTGCATTGAAGGACAGGAAGTGCAGATTTCCGCCACGATCGGACTGGTGCGCCTGGACGATCATGAGGGCAGCGGCGCCGATGCGCTGAAGGATGCGAACATTGCGCTGAAACGAGCCAAGATGCAGCAGCGCGCGGGACATTTTTATTTCGCGCGCAGCATGGGCATTGAAAGCCGCCAACGGGTTCTGTTGATGCATGCGCTGCGCACTGCTTTCGAAGAAGGAAAACTGTCGATCGCCTATCAGCCGCAGATCGATCTTGTCACACGTCAGCCGGTAGGTGCTGAAGCACTCCTGCGATGGAAAAAGGACGACGGCAAATTTGTCCCGCCCGACGTTTTCATACCGATCGCCGAATACTCCGGGCTGATCATCAATCTTGGCGAATGGGTGCTGCGCGCAGCCTGTGACGAATTGGTAAGCCTGCACGGACTCGGCTTCACCGATTTTATAATGTCGGTCAATGTTTCGCAGGTACAGTTCAGGCATCCGGATTTTCTCGATATGCTGCATCGCGTACTTTCGGATACCGGCGCGCCGCCGAACTTTATCGAACTTGAAATCACCGAATCGGTGGCAATGCAGGAACCCGAGCTATTGATCAAAACGCTTACCCAAATCAAAAAGTCCGGAATCAGTATTGCGATCGACGACTTTGGAACCGGATTCTCGTCATTGAGCTATTTGCAGCAACTGCAGGTAGACAGGCTGAAGATCGATCGCTCTTTTGTCGCCGAGATTACCAGTTCTTCGCGCGGCAGCAGCATCGCCGAAATGGTCGTTCAGCTCGGACGCAACCTCGGATTGGCTGTCATCGCGGAAGGCGTTGAAAATGAACGGCAAGCCAGAAAGCTGACCTCTCTGGGATGCCCGCTGGCGCAGGGCAACCTGTTTGCATTGCCAATGACATCGGAGCAGTTGCTGGACTGGTTAAAAAATCGATGAGTCGCGTCGAGGCCCCGGTATCAAAGGAAAAGGAACCGATCGTTTTCACACGGCAGCGGCGATTTCTGAAATTGCATTCCCTTTTTCCCAACGTTTTCCGCGCCGGCCATCATCACGATCGGCCCCCCGCTACGAGCCTCCCATGATCGAACGCATCGTGACGCTGCGACGGGCATTCGTTTTGGTGGTAGTGGTCAGTCTGCTGGTCCCGGCGGCGCTCATCAACGGCATATCCTGGCTTAACAGGTATGAAAAAGACGTCCGCATAAGCACACGGAAATTGCTTGAACAAAACGCTGATCTTGTATCGAACGGCGTGCGGATCCGTTATTGAACATGAATCAAGAGAGCGGTGCGGAGCTGCTCGATGCAATGATGACGCATAACGAAGATATCGTGCGCATTGAAGTGCAAGACCGCGCGTCGAACGTTTTTGTTTCAAAAACGCGTCCGGACCGGCGCGCCGATTTCACGGCTTCCACGCAAAAATCCGTTGTCTACAACGACATCCCGATCGGGACAGTCAACATTGAAGTCAGCAATGCGCGACTGCGCAAGGCGCTCATTGAAAGCCTGCTCGAACAAATGTTTGCGCTTGCCGCGCAAATAGCGTTGTCAATCGGACTGATCGTAGTCCTGCTGGAAAACCGCTTGATCCGGCCGCTACGACGGCTGGGAACGGGTGCAGAACGGTTGGCTGCGGGACAACTGGATGTGCCGTTCACCTGGAAGCGTCTTGACGAAATCGGCTTGCTCAGCCGGCGGCTGGAAGATACGCGCATCAGCTTGCGCCGCCTATTCGACGAACTGGGCCTGAAAAATCAGGAACTGGAACGCGACATCGATAAGCGCAAGCATATCGAGCAAGAGTTGTACGAGCGTGAGGCGCGCTACCGGGCGCTGGTCGAACAGAGTCCGATCGCCATCATCGAATGGGATATCAACAACTGCGTGATTGAATGGAATGCCGCAGCGGAACGCATTTTCGGCTATCCGCGCAAGCAGGCGCTTGGCCGGCACGCCAGTTTCATCGTGCCGAATGCAGAAGGCGAATCGTCCGCCAGGATTTTTGTCAATATCGATGCAAGCGCCGGGGATTTCCAAAGCATTAATCATAATCTCAGGGCAGACGGGCAAATCATCAGCTGTCACTGGAGCAACGCTCATATCGCCGACAAGACGGGGCGCTCCGGCCGCTTGTTGTCAATGGCGGAAGACGTCACCGAAAAGCGGCGCGCAGAAAAAGCCCGGCGCCTGTCCGAAGCCAAGTTTGCCGGCGCCTTTCAATGCAATCCCGATTCTGTTTCCATCACGCGCATCAGCGATGGCGTGATCCTTGATGTCAACCAGACGTTCGAAACCATTACCGGTTTCAGCCGGGACGAATCGGTCGGCAAGACCGCGTCAGAACTGAATCTGTGGATCGATGCCGAAGAACAGATCAAACTGTATGAAGAACTGCATGTCTACAGGATCGTGCGCGATTTTTCATGGACGATGCGCACCAAGCGCGGCGAAGAGCGCATGTGCCAGACCAACGGCACGCTCTTCAGCGTCGAACGCGAGCTATACATGTTAACCGTCGTGCGCGACATCACCAATCAGCGCCGCACCGAAGAGCAAAAGAGCGAGGCCGATCGCGCTCTGCTGCGCCTGGCCCAGGGTACGCAGGATATGGCGGGCGAATCTTTTCTGGAATTGCTGGTGGCCGATCTTGCTTCCGCATTGCGCATCGATCGCGCATTCGTCGGCCTTCGCGCAGCCGATGCTCCGGAATGCGTGCGTACGGTCGCCGTTCACGCAAAGGGTCAGAAGGCCGGCAATTTCGAATATCCGATTATCGGTTCTCCGTGCGAAGGCATTCTTGCCGGCGAGATCAGTGTTTTTTCAACAGGCATTCAAAATCTTTTCCCCGGAGATCGTGCATTGGCCGAACAAGGCTGGGATAGCCATGCAAGCGCGCCGATTCGCGATGCCGCAGGCAATACGATCGGTGTGCTCGCGGTGATGCACTCGCGGCCGCTGACCAACCTTGACCTGGTGAAGTCGTTGCTGCAGGTATTCAGTGAACGTGCCTCGGCGGAACTGGAACGCAGGCGCGCTGCGGAAGAGCTGAACAACAGCGAGCAGCGATTCTCGACAATCTTTCATTCGTCTCCGGTTGCCATGGCGGTCTTTCATCTTGCGGACGGCAACCGGATCGTCGACTTGAACAGTGCATTCGAGCGCCTGTTCCTCGTTGATCGCGCGACAGTCATCGGCAAAAATGATTTCGATCTATCTCTCTATGTGAACGAAGAAGAAAGACATGCAATAAAAAAGGAAATAAGGCAAAAAGGATATATCAACCGGTATGAAGCCTGGATCAATCGGGGTGACGGCAGCAAGGCGCTATTCATGTTGTCCGGAAACACCTTTGAACTGGCAGGAGAGAAATTCGTTACTTTCACCGGCGAAGATATTACGGAGAAATACGAAATAGAAAATCAGATACTTGAACTGAACGCCACTCTTGAAGAGCGCGTCGTCGAGCGCACCGAAGAACTGCAACAGGCCAATCAGGAACTGGAAAGTACGCTGGATACCTTGAACATGGCTCAAGAGGAATTGGTGCGCAGCGAAAAACTGGCAGCATTGGGATCGATGGTCGCAGGTATCGCCCACGAGCTCAATACCCCTATCGGCAATAGTTTGATGGTGGCCAGCACGCTGATTGACCGCACCCGTCTGCTAGCCAACAATGTCGCCAAGGGGCTCAAGCGTACGACGCTCGAAAGCTATATCAGCGATGCCGGCAAGGCAGGCGATATTCTGGAGCGGAATCTGTATCGGGCCGCCAATCTTGTCACCAGCTTCAAGCAGGTTGCGGTTGACCAGACAAGCTCTCAGCGTCGTACATTTTCGCTGACCGAGGCCGTCTCTGAAATCATGCTGACGCTGTCGCCATCGATCAAGAAAACATTGTTCACCGTCGATCAGAATATCCCGGACGACATCGTCATGGACAGCTATCCCGGTCCGCTCGGACAGGTCATCACCAACCTGGTCAATAATGCATTGCTGCACGGCTTCGAAGGACGCAGCACCGGCATCGTGTCGATCCGGGCGCAAATAACGGCGGACGGCGGACTGGAACTGACGATTCAGGATAACGGCATCGGTATTCCACCCGCCAACATGAATCGCATCTTCGATCCTTTTTTCACGACCAAGCTTGGCGCCGGCGGTTCCGGACTGGGCCTTCCCATTACTCACAATATCGTCACCAGCGTACTGGGGGGCAAGCTCCGCCTGCAAAGCGAACCCAATGCCGGAACAATATTCACCCTCGTGCTGCCCCTGATCGCGCCTCAGATACAAACCGAGGAAGAGTCGCCGAAGTATTCATCTCACATCAAATCGTTTCTGGGATAAATCGACAAGCGATTGAACCGCTGCGGATCTGCTGTTATCGGCTCATTTCCATTCGCCTCGCAACGCCAGCACTTGCTCCCGCAATAATTCAGGCGTTGCATGCAACGGCTCCACGGGCCGGCCGACCACCAATGCCAGCTGCGACAACGGGCCGCGCTTGAAAGAACGTTCGAACGGATTGCCTTCGCTGCGCGTAAGCATGCTGCCCCACAGTCCGCGCAATGCCATCGGAATGACCGGGACCGGCGAACGGTCGATTATTTTCCTGATGCCGCCCTTGAATTCATTCATCTCGCCGGTTGCGGTCAATTTCCCTTCGGGGAAAATGCAGACCAGTTCACCCTCGTGCAAAGCCTGCGCGATATCGACGTAGGCCTTTTCCATCAGCCATGGATCTTCTTTTGCCGGAGCAATCGGAATCGCCTTCGCCGTTCTGAATAACCACGACAGTACCGGAACCCTGAAGATACGATGATCCATCACAAACCGGATCGGACGCGGACTCGCCGCCATGATGACAATCGCATCGACATAGCTGACATGATTGCATACCAATACCGCTGCACCCTGTTCCGGGATACGGTCGGCATCGATACTTCGCACGCGGTGGAGCGTGTGTATCAAAAGCCAGGCCATGAAGCGCATCAGGAATTCAGGCACCAGCGAGAAGATATATATCGCCACCACTGCATTCATGATCGCTGTCGCCAGAAAAATCTGCGGTATCGTAAATCCCGCCTTGAGCAGCGCCATCGCGACCAGCGCGGCGGTGACCATGAACAGCGCATTCAGAATATTCATTCCCGCAATGGTGCGCGACAGATGCTTGCGGTCGCAACGGGTTTGAATCAACGCAAACAACGGAACAATGTACAGGCCGCCAAATATGCCGATCATGATGCAATCGAACAAAATGCGCAGACTACCCTGTTGCGCGACAAAACCGGACATATCGACCGACGCGGTATTGGTATAGTTCAGACTGGCGAGAAACAGGTCAAAGCCGAATATCGACAGCCCTATCGAACCGAACGGCACCAGGCCAATTTCCACTTTATGCCCTGACAGCCGTTCGCATAATAACGATCCGGCGCCGATTCCGAGGGAGAATACGGTAAGCAGCAAGACAAACACACTGTAGTCGCCATGCAAATAATCTTTTGTATAGACCGGGAATTGCGCCAGGATGATCGCGCCATAAAACCAAAACCATGAATTGCCGAGCAGCGACAGGAACACCGGGCGGTTCCGGCGCGAAAAGCCGATGTTGCGGATCGTTTCGGTGACGGGATTCCAATTGATTTTCAATCCCGGCTCCGATGCCGGAGTGACGGGAATGCCGCGGCTGGCAAGCCAGCCGATTACCGCGATTGCGATGGTGCCTCCGGCAACCAATTCAATGCCCCACGGTTTGCGCACGACCAGAACCGCGCCCAGAATCTCGCCGAGCAGAATGCCGACGAAGGTGCCCATCTCGATGATGCCATTGCCGCCCACCAATTCTTCCGGCTTCAACTGCTGCGGCAGATACGCATATTTCACGGGACCGAACAGCGTCGAATGCAAGCCCATGCCGACCACTGCTGCGACCAGCAGCCACAGGTTATGCGTCATCCAGCCGGCTGCGGCGATCAGCATGATGACGATCTCGAGTAATTTCACGGCGCGTGCGATGCGCGACTTTTCGAATTTGTCCGCCAACTGGCCGGCCGTTGCGGAAAACAGCAGAAATGGCAGAATGAACAGCCCCGGAATCAGATTATTAAGCAAGCCGACATCCATCGCGCTCCAGCTCAATGCTTCATAAGTGAGAATGGTCAACAGCGCTGTCTTGAATACGTTGTCGTTGAACGCACCTAGAAATTGCGTCCAGAAGAAAGGCCCGAAGCGGCGTTGGGCAAGCAATGCAAATTGGCTGGATTGGCTCATGTCGTTTTAGTTCAAGAAAATTGACGCGGCAGACAGGCCGCTAAAAATCGATGCTTGATTTTGGCACGGCGACCGGCACGCCCTGCCCGGATGTGCATGGAAGAATCCTTTTATCGTTGACTTAAGCAGACCGATGCCGCTTCGGAAGAAAAAACCCGATGCAAAAAGGCCGTTCATGGTGTGGCGGATGCCCCATGAACGGCCTTGGCAATGGAAATTGGTTGGAGATTACGATTCTTCGTTCTCGTCCGGCCAGTCGCGGATATACGCTTTCAGCATTTTATTTTCGAAACTCTGCGCTTCGAAGACCGCTTTTGCGACGTCATAAAATGACATCACGCCGAGCAGCGTCTTTGCATTGACCACCGGCACATAACGGGCATGGCGCTCAAGCATCAGGCGGCGCACTTCGTTGATGTCGGTATCGGGCGTGATCGTGATCGGATGATCATCCATATGCCTGCGCACGGTGTCATTTCCCACCGCGCCATTATTGGCATGGATTGTTTTCATTACTTCGCGAAACGTCAGCATACCGACCAGTTCGCCGGATTCCATCACCACCAAGGAGCCGATATCCTTGTCGGCCATCGTATTGACGGCTTGCAACATTGGGGTATCGGGCTTTACCGTGTAAAGGATATTGCCCTTCACTTTGAGGATTTCGGAAACTTTCATTATGTCATCCTGCCAGTTGTTGTTCTAGTATCTGCAATGTAGCCTAACCGCGATGAAAAATCTAGCGCCATGCCGAATGCCGGCGGCTGAAGTTGATGCTACGATTCGAAGCATCGACCTAATCAGATAAATCATGCCATGACCGGTCCAAAATATCCCGGGTTCGAGACCCTGTCACTGCACGCCGGCGCCACGCCGGACCCCGCGACCGGCGCGCGCGCCACGCCGATCTATCTGACGACATCGTTTGTATTCAAGGATTCGGACCATGCCGCGTCGCTGTTCAATATGGAGCGGGCGGGACATGTCTATTCCCGCATCTCGAATCCGACCAATGCTGTATTGGAAGAACGGATCGCGGCGCTGGAAGGCGGCGTCGCCGGCATCGCCGTCGCCAGCGGTCAGGCCGCCATGCATCTCGGGCTGGTCACGATCGCCGGCGCCGGATCGCATGTGGTCGCTTCACGCGCACTCTATGGCGGCTCGCAGAATCTGCTGGCCTACACGATGAAGCGCTTCGGCATCGAAACCACGTTTGTCGATCCGCGCGATCTCGATGCATGGCGCAATGCAATAAAACCGAACACGAAAGTCCTGTTTGCCGAAACGCTGGGCAATCCCGGACTCGACGTACTCGATATCCAGCAGGTTGCGGCAATTGCGCACGAACGCTATTTGCCGTTGATGGTCGATTCGACTTTTACCACACCCTATCTGCTGCGCCCGTTCGAGCATGGCGCCGATCTGATTTTTCATTCCGCCACCAAATTTCTTTGCGGCCATGGCACCGCGATCGGGGGGCTGCTGGTCGATGGCGGCACTTTCGACTGGCAGCAGGCATATGAAAAAACCGGTCACTTTTCCGAATTGTGCGAGCCGTATGACGGCTTTCACGGCATGGTATTTTCAGAAGAATCGACGGTGGCGCCGTTTTCCCTGCGCGCGCGGCGCGAGGGCCTGCGCGACTTCGGCGCCGTGATGAGTCCGCATAATGCGTTCGCGATTCTGCAAGGCGTCGAAACGCTGGCGTTGCGCATGGATAAACATGTAGCCAATACCCGCAAGGTGGTGGAATTTCTCGTCGCGCATGCGGCTGTCGAATCGGTATCTTATCCGGAACTGGAATCGCATCCCGATCATGCGCTTGCAAAGTCGTTGCTGCCGAAAGGCTGCGGCGCGGTGTTTTCCTTCAACATCAAGGGCGACCGCGCGGCCGGACGGCGTTTCGTCGAATCGCTCGATATTTTTTCGCACCTGGCCAATGTAGGCGACGCCAAGTCGCTGGTAATCCATCCGGCATCGACTACGCACTTCCGCGTGCCGGCCGAACAGCTGGCCGCATCCGGGATTACCGAAGGCACGATGCGTTTGTCGATCGGCCTGGAAGACGCCGACGATTTGATCGGCGATCTGGCACGCGGCTTGAAGGCTTCCCTGAAAGGGGCTTGACATGCTGTTGAATGTTCAAGGGCGGGAAGCCTATTGCTATACCGGCGGCAAACCGTTCAATCCTGCGCTGCCTGCCGCCGTTTTCATCCATGGTGCGCAACATGATCATTCGGTCTGGACTTTACAGACCCGGTATTTTGCGCATCATGGTTTCAGCGTGCTTGCAGTCGATCTACCGGGTCATGGGCGCAGCAAGGGTCCCGCGCTGAACAGCGTCGAGGCGATGGCGGATTGGCTGCTTGCATTTCTCGACGCGGCAAAAGTGCAGAAAGCCATTGTGATCGGACACAGCATGGGTTCATTGATTGCTTTGGAAACGGCATCCAAAGCGCCTGCACGGATCATCAAGCTTGCATTGGCCGGCACTGCCTATCCGATGAAAGTATCGGCCATGTTGCTCGACGCCGCCAAAAATCAGGAGCAGACCGCGATCGATATGGTCAACATCTGGTCGCATTCGTCGATTGCGCAAAAGCCGTCCTGTCCCGGACCGGGCTTCTATGCAATGGGCGGCAACCGGCGTCTGATGGAGCGCATTGCAAGCCTGAATCCTGACCATGTGTTTTACACGGATTTTTTTGCATGCGATGCTTATGCGAATGGCGAGGCGGCCGCAATATCCGTGCAGTGCCCGACCCTTTTCGTTCTGGCCGGACAAGACACGATGACGCCACCCAAAGCGGCAGCGGCTTTGATAACTGCGATACCGCATGGCAAGGTCATCCGGATTGCCGGCAGCGGGCACAATTTGATGGCAGAACAGCCGGATGCGGTGCTTGATGCGCTATTCGCGTTTGCAGGCAGTTGAAACGATACATGCGCTCTTTTTGCATTGCCAATATGAATTTTAGTTGCATCTATCGACAAGCCGGACTAATCTGAAACCATGGCTACAGCAAGGAGACGACCGTGTCCACAGTCATGGAAAAGAAATACCAGACGTTTGCCGAATTTTATCCAACCTATTTGAGCGAACACTCCAACCGCATTTGCCGGCAACTTCATTTTGCCGGTTCGACTCTTGCGCTGTTTAGCCTGGCAACGATGGTTTTGACAGGGAATCCCTGGTGGCTGCTGGTCGGCCTGGTGTGCGGTTATACCTTCGCCTGGATCGGGCATTTCGGTTTCGAAAAAAACCAGCCTGCTTCGTTCAGGCAGCCGCTATATTCGTTCATGGGTGACTGGGTGATGTACTGGCAAATGCTGACCGGGCAAATTTCTTTTTAAGCGTTTTTCACAAAATGCACGGCAAGCGTCTGGCTCAGCCCCTGCTCCACCGCGCGCTCCACTTGCCTGGCAAGTGCCGCATTACCTGACGCATCGAACACGAACAGGCGATATACATCAGCCAGCGTCAGATGATCCGGGTTGGCCAGCAGAGTCCAGCGATCCAGCCCTTCGGTAATCCGTTTTCCGAACTGGGCTCGCTTGGGCGATTCCGCCTTGATGCGTCCGACCCAGCCGGCATCGAGCATTTTCTGCAGCAGCTTTTCCGATTCGTCAAATCCAAGCCGTGTTTTGGCACGCAGCATCGTTACATCGACGGCGCTTGAACCGGTGAATGCTCTTGCGTCAAACAACACCTCCAGTAATGCTATCGCATCGACGAATGCGCTGCCGGGCGCAGCCACGTGCCACCAGCGTTCGTATTTCACGACCGGCAGCGCCGCCGTCAATACGGCGCCCGTCAATGTAATCAGCCAGCCCAGATATATCCACACCAGAAAAATCGGCACCGCCGCCAATGCGCCGTACACCACGGTGTAGGTCGGAAATTTGGCAACGAATATGGCAAAGAGACGCTTCGAAATTTCAAATGCAATCGCGGCCAGCATGCCTCCGCACGCGGCATCATGCCAATCAACCAGCCGGTTCGGAACAGCAACATAAAGCAGCGTGAAAGTGCCTGCCGTCAACAGCACCGAAATCATTGTATAAAATACGGTTCCGAACAAAGGAACTTGCCTGACAACGCCGTTGGTTGCCGTGAAAAGATACGATGTGACCGTGATGGATACGCCGATCAGCAGCGGACCGAGGGTAACGATCGCCCAATAGACGATGATGCGCTGGGCGAACGGACGTACCGTCCTGACGCGCCAAATCTGATTGAAGGTCCGGTCGACCATCGCGATCATCGCAACCGCCGTCCCGATCAATGCGACGGCGCCGACTGCAGACAAGCGTGTCGCCTGGGCCGCAAACTGGCTGAGATAGCCCAGAATCGTGTTGGCGATTGCCCGCGGCATCAGGCTTTGAATAAAGTAAGCCTCAAGCGATGTACGGAACGTGTTAAACAACGGAAAGGTCGTGAATATCGCGAATGCGATGGTCAGCACCGGCACCACTGCCAACACCGTCGTAAAGGTCAAACTGCCTGCAACCTGCGGCAACCGTTCTTCGTTAAGTCGACGCGCAGCAAAACGAAACAGATCAGGTACCTGGCTCCATGACAATCCGCGGACCAGCGATAAATTTAAAGAGGACATTCGGACAGCGATCAAGTGATACGGCATGCATGTGTTCCGCCCCGCAAATCGTCGAATCATTTACCGGGCGGGATACAGGCATGCAGTGATTATGCAGCGACAAAGCGTCCTATAATACCAAGCATGAACGGACCTAACCTCACTATTCTCGTTTTGTACTATTCCCGCCATGGCTCGACCCGGAAACTGGCCGAATTGATTGCGCAGGGAATCGATAGCATATCCGGCTGCGATGCTCGTCTGCGCACGGTACCGGCGATATCGACCGTGACCGAGGCAACCGAACCGGACATCCCCGCAGAAGGCGCCCCTTACGTCGAATTGCAAGACCTTGAAGAGTGCGCCGGACTGGCGCTGGGCTCACCAACCCGGTTCGGCAATATGGCCTCGGCGATGAAATATTTTTGGGATGGCACTTCGTCGCATTGGCTGTCCGGCACATTATCGGGCAAGCCGGCGTGCGTTTTCACGTCCACCGGCAGTTTGCACGGAGGCCAGGAGTCGACCCTGCTGTCAATGATGTTGCCGCTCATGCATCATGGAATGATTTTGCTGGGCTTGCCGTACACGCACCCCGAACTGATGACGACGGCTACCGGCGGTACGCCCTACGGCGTCAGCCATTGGTCAGGCATGAACGGTACGGCTCCTCTCTCCGACGACACCAGGTCGCTGGCGGTCGCACTCGGCCGCCGGCTGGCGCAGACTGCCTGCAAGCTGCGGGAAGCATGATGCAGATCTCTACTCAAAAGGCTTGTTATATCGGCGCCGTCATCAGCCTGCTGCTATTGATTGCGCTGTGCGTTGCATGGGAACTGGTATTGGCGCCGCTGCGCCCGGGCGGATCATGGATGGTGTTGAAAGTGGTGCCGCTGCTGGTGCCGTTGCGCGGCATTCTGAAACGTGATGTGTACACGCTGCAATGGTCGTCGATGCTGATTCTGCTTTATCTGGCGGAAGGCATCGTGCATGCGACCACAGATAAAGCCATGCCTGCCATCCTGGGATGGATTGAAGTCGGCCTGGTCTGCGTATTTTTCTTCTGTACTCTTTTTTATTTACGGCCTTATAAGCAAGCTGCTAAAAAACTGGCGAAACAAGCCATTCAAAAAGCCTCCGAGTCTGTGAATGAATAATTTTCTGGATGAATGCCGCAGTGCGATCGGCGCTAACCATGTTCTGACAGACGATGCCGATACGGCGGCGTACTTGACCGACTGGCGTCGGCGTTTTACAGGCAAAGCGCTGGCCGTCGTCAAACCTGCTTCAGCCGATGAAGTTGCCGCCATCGTGCGGCTGTGCAATGAGTTTCAGATTCCGGTCGTGCCGCAAGGCGGCAATACCGGGCTGGTGCTGGGCAGCGTGCCGGATGACAGCGGATCAGCGATCGTGCTGTCGCTGACCAGACTGAACCGCATTCGCGCGATTGATCTGGTAAACAACACGATGACCGTCGAAGCAGGCTGCATTCTTGAACATATTCAGAATGCAGCTTCCGAATCCGGCCGGCTGTTTCCGCTGTCGCTCGCAGCGGAGGGCAGTTGCACGATAGGCGGCAACCTGGCGACCAATGCCGGCGGCACCGGCGTTCTGCGCTATGGCAACGCCCGCGATCTTTGCCTGGGTCTCGAAGTAGTCACGCCGCAGGGCGAACTCTGGAGCGGCCTGCGCGGATTACGCAAGGACAACACCGGTTATGACTTGCGCGACCTGTTCATCGGTGCGGAAGGATCACTCGGCATCATCACCGCCGCCGTGCTGAAGCTTTTCCCGCAGCCCAAGGCTCGATTGACCGCGCTCGCCACAATGCAGACGGCGGACGATGCTTTGCAGTTGCTATCGATAGCGCAGACCCAATGCGGCGCGGCATTGACCGGTTTTGAATTGATGTCGGATTTTTGCCTGCAACTGGTAAGCAAGCATTTCCCCCAGATGCAGCTTCCCTTTCCGCAGCATCATCCCCAGTATGTGCTGCTCGAGCTATCCGACAATGAATCCGAAGAACATGCAATGGCAATGCTGGAAAACGTGATCACCAGTGCACTTGAAGAGGATGTGATCCAGGATGCGGTGGTCGCAGCCTCGATCGCACAATCGAAGTCCCTGTGGAATCTGCGGGAGCATATTCCGCTGGCACAAGCGGAGGAAGGAAAAAACATCAAGCACGATGTTTCGGTGCCGATCTCGTGCATAGGCGACTTCATTCGCGAAACGGATATTTTGCTGCAAAAGGATTTTCCCGCCTGCCGGATGGTGACGTTTGGCCACCTCGGAGACGGCAATCTGCATTACAACATATCGCCGCCTGAAAATGCGTCGGACCAAGCCTTTATTGCCCGTCAGGAAGATGTCAATCTGGTAGTGCATGACAGCGTCCATCGATTCGGCGGTTCCATTTCAGCCGAGCACGGTCTGGGAGCATTGAAGCGCGATGAAATATGCCGCTACAAATCCGACATAGAAATGAACCTGATGCGGTCAATCAAGCGTGCGCTCGATCCAATGAACCTGATGAATCCGGGTAAAGTCCTTTAACAACCATTGCAAAGGCATCCATGTTTAAAATCCTGCTGCTGTCCTTGCTTATTTCATTTTCCGCTCCTGCACTGGCAATCTACAAGTGCGAATCCAACGGCAAAATCACCTATAGCGATGAGCCCTGCCGCGGCGGGAAAGTGCTGGACGTAGATCCGGCGAGCGGCAAAACAGCCGCATCGGACGCAGCCGACGCAGCCGACGCAGCCGACGCCGGCAAGCAGATCACGCGCGAAAAAAGCGAAGTCAAGCGTCTCGAAAACGAACGCCACAAGCGCGAAGCAAAAGACGAACAAGCGCAGCAGAAAGCCGCCCGCATTTCCGCCGCCAAACATAAAAAATGCGTATCACTGGCCATGCGAAAGAAATGGGGCGAAGAAGACGCAGCAGCCGCCAGCGGAAAATCGGCTGAAAAAGCCAAGCGCAACGCACGACGCAAAGCTGAAAAATACGAAACAGAATGCGGGAAGTAATCGGAAGGCTGGCCTGCCCAACAGGAGTCGAACCTGTGACCTACGGCTTAGAAGGCCGTTGCTCGTTGGCTTGCATCCCTTACGGGACGCGGCGCTGTATCCAACTGAGCCTATCTGAGCACAATTTGAGCACACTGACCGATAGACGGCGACAGAGAGAGTCGCATGGCAACAATCAGTCAATACCGTGGCAAATGGAAAGTCCAAGTCCGTAAAGAGGGCTATCCAACCCAAACCCGAACGTTTTCGCTCCGAGCAGATGCAATAGCATGGGGGAACGAGGTCGAAGCACAAATGAACCGTCAAGCATTCGCCGGTAGCACCACAACACAGACGATGACCATTCAGGAAATGCTAGACCGTTACTTGCGGGAAGATTCTTCGAAGAAAGCCTCTTACAAGACTGACATTTCGCGTGCAAAGGCACTAGGGAATGCACTGGGCGAGTTCCGAGTGCATACACTGCCTTCTACCCGAATTGCTCAATATAAAGCCGATAGGCTGTTTTATGTGTCCCCGCAGTCCGTGACCCATGAATTGAACCTGTTGCACCGGGCATACGTAATTGCGGCCAACGAATGGGGCATCGTCTTACCGAACGGTATCCCTAGAACAAAACGCCCTTCCTTGCCGCGAGGCCGAGACAGGCGCGTAACACCAAACGAGGTCGGCCAGCTTGTCGCAAATACTCAGTCGTGCGAGCTTAAGATCATCATTCAACTTGCGGTCGAAACTGGCATGCGGCGTAGCGAACTGCTGCGAATGCGGTGGGAGCATGTGAGCTTGACTCGGTGTTCGGTCTATCTACCGCATACCAAAACAGGTAAGCCTCGGACAGTTCCACTATCCTCACGAGCCGTACATCTGCTTGAAAGCATGAACGCCGCAGAATCAGGCCCGTTATTCAATCTAGCTTTGGATTCCGTAACACAGGCATTTAAACGAGCTGTAAAGCGTGCTGGACTGGGCGATTTACGTTTCCATGACCTCCGACATGAGGCGACTAGCAGGCTGTTTGAACGTGGATTGAATGTCATTGAGGTAGCTCGCATAACGGGCCATAAAACACTGTCAATGCTTGACAGGTACACCCACTTGGATGTCCAGCATCTGATAAAGAAGCTAGGATAATGGGCTGCCATGCAATACTTAACTACCTTATTGACCGCTACATCAAAGAAATCACGCCGGAGAAGTAAAGCGCTCGTGTCGAACTTATCCGGTTGACCGCTATGAGGGGGAGAAGAAATTTCATCCTATACCTCTTCTCCGTGCGGGAATGCTAGCATGAATATTTTCCCAGTCGCTAATGTCAAGACTTGAAAGTTGGATACCGTCAAAGCAATGCTAAGTGCAGGATACAGTTCACCCGGAGGAATAATGAGCGACGATGTACCACTTTACGCTGGGCTCAGCGGTCTTGACCTCAGCGATGAGCCAATCGACTTCGGGAAGGGCATTGTCCTGAGTAAAGCGTATGCTCATGTCATGTCCACCATCTTGATGGCGTTCGCCGAACCCGAAGTGCCCGGACGTCATCATCCCACTCCCTACAAAGCGGCGTCAGGCGGTGTCGCGATTGATATTCGAGCTGAACTTGCAATTCCGGCGACATACAATCACAGGTTAGTGAGCCGGTTCGATGTGGTTCGCATGATTGTCTGCGTACTACGGCTCTGGTCGGATCCGGAAATAACCTTGACGGTCGTGTCGAAGTATCCGTTTTCTGAAATGCCAAGTCGTCCTGATAGAGAACTGGTGGCGACGGCTGTTGAAGTTCATCAGCGTTTTTTTCGTCTCGCTCTTATAGACCACGCAGAAACACTGGCAAGTATTGATTGGGTTAGAACCAACTGGGAAACGGCTGTCGATTTGTCAGCGTCCTCCGCAGAATTCAAGCTTGCAATGGCGGTTTTCGAGATTGGACAGTTCATCCCGAGTTCGGCGATGGTGCTGGTTTCGATATGGGGTGCGCTTGAAGCAATCTTTTCACCGTCCACAACGGAGTTGCGCTTTCGAGTATCCGCGCACGTTGCAGCATATTTGGAACCTGCGGGCCCGACGCGACTCTCCCTACAGCAACGGGTAGCTAAACTTTATGACAAACGGTCCGCTGCCGCACACGGTAAGCCCAAGCATGACTCAAACGACTTACTTCAATCGTTCGAGCTGCTACGAAGGATATTGATCAAGATGATTGATGACAAAAAAGTGCCTAGCAAGAACGACCTTGACGCAATACTACTTGGCGGCGTGAACGCATAGGCTGAACTAGCTACTAAAGTCGATCGCGAATTGAGAACGACACATGAGGCTATACACCATAAGCAAAATAAAACCTTAAAAATCTTAAAGGCACTCACGGTGACAAAATACCAAACTCTCCTCAATATTCTTGATCAAATTCGGCAAGAAGCATCATCATCTCCGCACAGCAAGAGGTATCTCCCTGCGGAAACCGATGTCGAACAGGTAAATCAAGCTCGCGCACGAGCGTTTATTCATCTTTATCTAATGGTGAGCTTTGGATTGCTCGACTTCTGCGAACGTGAGCACCTCATAACCGACAATTTTTACGATGGCGGCATCGACGGATATTTCATCGATACTGACTGCCGGAAGATATTCCTAATTCAGTCCAAATTCCGGACAACCGAACGAAATTTTAATAGCAAAGAAATCGCTCTTGAAGAGTTGCTTTCTATGGAAATCTCCAGAATCCTAGAAGGACATCAGACTGATGAAGTCGGCAACGAATATAACGGCAAAATTAAGCAGATGGTGCGTGAGATCGGTGAGACAGACGGAATAGCAAGATACAAATACGAGGTTGTCTTGCTCGCAAACCTAATGAGGGTCACTCCAGAACGCCTGAAGCGTTTAACAGGTGGCTACCCTGTGGAAGTTTTCGACTACGATAAGTGCTACGAAAAGTTAGTATACCCGGTCATCTGCGGAACGTATTTCAATGCTAGCGACCTCAACATTTATCTAGACCTTAGCAACAAAAACGCCGGATCTAAGATCAGCTACAGCGTCAAAACGGAGCATGCCGAATGCGAAATTACCGTTCTCTTCGTGCCGACAATTGAAATCGCAAGAGTGCTAAAAAAGTACAAAAACTCCATCCTTAGGCACAATCCTCGCAGCTATCTGGAATTGGAGGGACAAAAGGTGAACCAAGCAATCCGGGAAACCATTTTGGGAAAAAACACAAATGAATTTGCCCTATTCAATAACGGTATCACCATGATTTCCGACGAAACAAATATCAATGAGCGAATCGGCCAACGAAACAAAGCACAACTCGCCGTACGCAATCCGCAAATAATAAACGGAGGGCAGACGGCATACACTCTAAGTCGGATCTATGAGGAGCGTTCTGAAGAAGAGGCAGAGAAAGCCTTCGCGGATAAAGAAGTATTGCTGAAAGTTATTACACTTGCTGACTCTAATGGGGGACAAAACATTGACAGTGAAAAAATTCGATTGATCGACGCAATTTCAACTGCAACAAACCAACAAACGGTTGTAATAGGCGCTGATAGGGCATCTAATAAACAGCCGTACGAACTAATCCAGTCCACCGTCTTTCTTCGATATGGCCTATTGTTCGAACGAAAGCGAGGGGAATTTGGCGACGGATTGCGAATGAAATACGTCTCTGAACACCAAATCATAGAACGGAATCTATTCATTCGGATTCATCTCGCTACGAGGGGAGAGATAACCAAAGCAAGTCAAAAGAAACTATTCCTTAACTATGAGACTCCAGAAAATATTCTAGACGATCGAACTCTTGACGACTTTTATTTCGGATATTTATGTTTCACGCAGCTCGAAAAGTCCAGGACTCCGAGCCGCATAAGGCAACGAGCACTCTTCGGCCAAATCTACGCAATGACGCAACTTTACCGCCCTCAGACATTGAGCGAATTTGAAACCACAGCGCACAGTAAAGCTGCAGACTTGCGAGAAAAATGGAAAGCATTTGTCGAGCATATCGCAAGCACAAATAGCAAATTTATTAGAATATTTCCGGACAGGACGACCGACGAACTTCGCACGATGTTTGTCTATGAAAATTGGTACAGAAGCGATGACTTCGAAATCGACGTGAAAAAATATTTTGAAGAAGCTTCACAGAAAACCGCTCAGTAGGATCGAAGGCTGACACTTAATCACATGAGACTAGTGACTTATGCAGCCGTTCTCACGCCGGAACGGACCACCCTGCCCACCTGAGCACATCGCGCAATTCCGGGAAGCGACGGCATAGGCTAACTACTGTTGGTCCGGGGAGCTTGCTCAGATCAGGATTATCGATGTGGACTTCCGGTGCCTGTACCGCGAGCCGCCCAGTAGGATACTGCTGCGCGGTGAATCGTCCCACCGAAAACGTAAGGCATTCACCCGCACGTTCTCGCCTGCTGCGTTCTTGCATGTCCAGATAGCCTGCCCTACTGCGTCCAGCCTTCGGCATGATACCGGCTTGAATCTGTTCCCAATCGCTGCGGTTCTTCGCCAGCAGACATACGTAGCAGGAACCGTCCCGAGTGCGTCGGCTGCTTCTACAGCACTTTGGACACACCTTGCCTTCGTAATGAGGGCGTCCCCCAAGAAACGCCTCCCACCGGACTGGATCGGATACCCGCAAACGCAACGCAGCGGCATAGGCCGGATCGTTCCGACAAAGTATTAGCTGGCGGCGATCCAGTTTGCTCGCCCTTGGCTGCCGACCGTGGAGCGCGAAGCGGCTGTCATGCCTTCGACCGTATTGTTGGCCTAATTTTGGCATGCGGCCTCCTCTTCAGCCGGCGGCGCATCCCCGTCCGGAAAGCTAGCGACCCATGCGTCAAGTTTTGCGAGTGTGGCGTCAATAGCGGACCGGGTGGACCCAACGCCTTTGAGGTGTTGCACCATATCCCAGTAGCCCATATTCGCTCTTCTTCCCAAAGGCATCTCGTTCCACCAGTGACGAGCCAACCCAGCCAACTCCGACCCCAAAAATTCGTCGGTGGCGGCTTTCGAGTGGGGTTTCCCTGACTCCTCCACTCTGCGCCGAGTTCTCGGTTGAGTGTCAAGTTGCCGGTTAATCGCTTTTCGTCGCGCAACGCTATCAGGGTTAGCACATTTGAGCGCCGCCTCGTCTGCTGCCATAAATGCCCCGATGCCAATGTTCCGAAGCCTCAAAACGGCGATCAAAGGAACATCCACACCCGAGATACGAATACTGAAGTCGTGCCAAGCCTGTTCAGTTGCCTTCCGCTCGCGATGGCGATACTTATAGGGCTGACCATCGAGAACTATGCTATCTGCTTCAAAAGTCGTTGTGAGGGGTTGTACAGCGCTGGTCCCCAACCGTACCTCGTTCTTCACAACACGCTTTATATCTGTTCCTTTGACGATGCGTGACCCGTCGTATCCGTAGGACGCGAGCACATGCTGCACAAAGTTCCGAGCCCGCACTGAGAGGGTTTTTGACATACTGTTGCCTTGCAGTGTTTCGGAGAGTCCAAGCCGCTCAGATACAAACAGCATAAGTGTTTGGTTCGCCTCGCAAGCGAGTGCTGGTCGCTCGCACAAAATCTCTGCAAGAGTACTAGGCCATTTCTCTCGACCGTCTTGAACAAGAACGGGTATCCGCGGGATATATAACTTCACACCATCCCGCTCTGCATCTTCAATTGCTTGCTGCCTTGCCTCTGCCATTTGAGAAGCAGCACAGGCTTTTGCCATTGGCACCTTCTGGGCCTCGGCTGCTTGATCTATGGCGACTTTGAGCGAAGCTTGCATTTTTGTCATTTAACCTCTTTAAGTGAACCTGCATAGTTTAAAAAATCACCCCCTCGAAAGGCGGCATTTCTGCCAAGTTGCTGCACAACCCCTGCTTAGGAGCTACGCTTTGCCTATCCGATATAGATGATGTGTGAATCCCGTTTGGCTACTGACCCCTACGGGTATACCGCGTCGAAGCGTATATGACGACATGCTTAAGCGAGACGTTGCCTACCGGACTTGGCATGCCAGTGATAACCGCGTCGCCGAGTTTGTTTACGGCTTGCCATCGGTTCACCACGCCGACGACAACAAGCGAATTGTTAAAGAACTAGCTCATGCAATTCGGCGGACGTTAACGCAAAAAGGGCACACTGCCTAATCCGCTTCCCTATAGAGAGAAACAGCGTAAGAAGTGTGCCCTTGATCCGATTGATGGGGAGTATGGCCCATCAACGGTTTGCGTCGTGGCACCGCGTAGATTTATTCCCCTACGCGAAACGACACCGTACTGCACTAACGTAGCTCGCTTTCGCGAGCGTCCCGGCCATTTGTCGGGACGGCGCTTATTTTCCACAAAACCGAGCCATGGCGCAAGCCGCAGTGTTGCAAACTCGCAAAAGACCAGCCGGATCGTCGCTCCTGACTGGCCCTTCACAATGCTGCTTCCCGGACTCCCTATTCGCAGCCTATGCGCTGGCTGCGGTTCTTACCTCTGCACGATACCGTTTCACCGTGGCCGGGCTGATGCCGAACTTCTCCGCCGTGGCCGCGATGCTGGCCCCATGCTCGCATCGCCATGCGTCCACCTTGGCAGCATCGTCAGCCCGCGCCCTGCCCCGGTATTTCTCCGGCTCTTCCCGCTTGGCGCGGTCAATGCCCCGGCGCTGCATTTCTATTCGATTCAGATAGTCAACTTCGCCTTGTGCCGCCATGAAAGCTAGAAGTGAGTCCCGAATCGCCATGTCCATTGCGTTGGTGGCTGCGCCGTCAAACTCCATGTGCTTCAACGTACAGCGCACCAGAACGCCCTTAGCCATAAGTTCCCGCATGACCTTAGCCAGTTCATCGTATCGCCGGGAAATCCGGTCGAGCCAGCGCACCACAAGCACGTCACCACGGCGCAACGCGTGCATGGCGTCTCGCCACCTAGGCCGTTCCATCGGCGCTACGTGATAACCAGATACGCCTTCGTCAATGAACACGCAGCTCCGTTCGATACCTAACGCTACCGCCTCTTCGTGCTGGGTAGCTGCAGTCTGGCCGTCTGTCGTGCTGATGCGACCGTAATAAATGGTGTGGTTCATGGTGCGGCTCCTTAGCTCATTGGGTCAATGGCTCAATAATACAGGGTGGCTCGCATACGATCAACCCTATTGAGCTAGATTACACGCATAGATGACATGGATCACTTGGGTATACCGTAATGAGCTATATCGCCAGAACGTTCAGTTGAAGGCCACCCATCCTTTTCAACTTTAAAAGCATTAGTTGATGACTTGACTAAGTGTCGGCTTCACTAGTCGGCGTCGATACTACTGATGGGTTGTGGCGGACCCTGAACGAGTTTCTACAGGGCCTTTTTGCAGACAAACGTTGGGCTACTGCGGGTTAGTTAATGGAGCGGTTACAGGGGGGCGGCTGGCTTGTTGTTGTCGCGGTAGCCTGCACAAAAATCTAAACTGAAATTTGGTCCACTTATAGAGCTGGCTTAGACGAATATAGTCTTGAGGGCAGGTGCTACCCGGCGGTTCTGAATAAATTTGACGACTGACAACGGCGGCCTTCGCAAACCGCCACCAGACCAGAGCATGAAATGGACCGCTTGCTGCAAAAGGTTTGACGAACGATCATGTTCCATACAGCAGTCGCCGTACAACGTTTGAAAGTTCGCACATCCACAAAACTCGTCAGGCCGCAGTTCAAGGATTCGTTCATACACGTGGGGCACCGCTTGATACCCGGGCCATCGGCCTAAAACGCGGTAGTGAAGGTGTCGAACTGCCCAGACAGTGTACAGATCCAAGAGTTTCACCAGTGAGTAACCCATGGCCCAAGTTCCGTCGGTTAAGTCGTAAGCACAGATTGATCCGTCGGGGAAGTTCGTGTGCCGTGGACCAATCCATTCGAAGCCGACCGCAGCCGTACCCCAAAATCCCCACGCTCTCACGGCGGGGGCGCTGTCGAGCGAAATAGCGACAGCAAAAATGGCCTTGGGATTGTTGAGGCCCGGCAGCAGCGAGCTTTCTACGACGAGCCAGATTCCCTCGTCGGTCAGCCAGTGCTGCGTGCCGGGATAGGCAGCCTCCACTGCCATCAACTCCTTTTCGTATTGCCGCCGTAGCTCTGCGAGGACGACCGGTGTGGTTGAACCGGGCGCCCCGGGTCGTCTGGGCGGCCGTGTTCCGGCGGGCGGCCGTGCTCCGGCGGGCGGCCGTGTTCCGGCGGGCGGCCGTGTCCTTGATTCGACTTCTGATCGTCCTTTTGATCCGACATCTTTACACTCCTTACCCAAGGTTAACTGGGAAACGATAGCTGTGCTGGGCACCACGTAACCACCGTTTTTTACTGACGGAAACAAGTTGACGTCCAAGTTCATACCGATCTTGCTTAAGACAGCTTCAAGTTCTCTGTTCATGGCTACCTTTTGCAATGCATCGACCGTTAGAGCTGGCAACTGAAGTCCGCGTGTGCTACATTTCACTTGTCGTTTTCGACAAGTGCATTTACTCTAAATAAACTTGTCGAGTGTGTCAAGTTAACTTTGTCGTTGGAGAAAATGGAAGATTCAAGCCGGAAGGTATTTGCAAAGCGATTGCGGCACGTCCGCGAGGAGGTTCGAGGATTGACCCAAACGCAATTAAGCGCTTTGACAGGGTTGCCCTCAACGTCGATTTCTCATTTTGAAAAGGAAGATGGGACCAGACGGCCGTCTTTCGATAATCTTCGAGCGCTCGCTAAAGCGTTGGAAGTAACAACCGATTTTTTGCTTGGGCGGACAGAGGACATTCATGGAAACACTGCTCTTGATCAAAAGCTATACCGAGATGTGAAGTCGCTGAGCGAGGCGGACAGAGTGATAGCAGAGTCACTCATCAAACAAATGGCGGAGCGAAATAAAAGAAAGGAATAGCCTTGATAGAGCATAGGTTGCGACACGCTGAACAAGTAGCCGAGAAGCTCGTACGTGACGAACGGTTAATGCTACCGATCGACGTAGTTGCACTTGCGCACAGCAGAGACATTCACGTGGAGGCTAAACCAATAAGCGCACAGGGCGTGTCCGGTATGCTTATCCGAGTCGGCGAAAGCTACGCCATCGCTTATGCGACTCACATAACGAGTGAAGGATTCCAACGCTTCAGTATCGCGCATGAACTAGGACATTATTTTCTCGATGGGCATCCTGAAGCGGTATTCCGAACTGGAACCGTCCATGAGTCTCACGCCGGATTTGCGGTTGACGACCAGATCGAGCTAGAGGCGGATCATTTCGCGGCTGGCCTGCTCATGCCTAGTCACCTTTTTGACGCCGCTGCAAGCCGCTTTGCCGACGGAATGGAGGCTGTCAAAGGTCTGGCGGGAGTATGTAAAACGTCACTGACAGCTTCAGCGATCCGTTATGCGCAGCTCGGTGAATCCGCCATTGCAATCGTTGTAAGCCGGGGCTCGTCGGTCGAATATTGCCTAACATCTGAGGCACTACGGGGCCGCCGTGGTTATCGTCATCTCAAAAAAGGCACTGTGTTGCCTCGTAATTCGGCCACACGTGACTTTAACTTGGACCCGCAAAACGTTTTGTTGGCACGAGAGGTCTCGGATAGTACCGAACTTAACGTCTGGTTTCACACGGATGAAGAAATCGATGCCAGCGAGGAAGTGATCGGTCTAGGTGAATACGGGAGGACGCTAACAGTTATCACGGCAGACATGTCTGAGGATGACGGCGAAAATGACGGCCGCCAATGGAACCCGCCTGGATTCCGTTAGCATTGCCGTGCGCGATACACTGCCGGTGCCACGGATAGTGTTGTGCCGACCACTCCAAGGCAGCAATATAGCCTTGGCATTCAACGTCAACGATGCGAGCACAATTTGAGCACAGTTAGAGGTAAAATCAGTGCATCGTTGAGGTGAAAGCCGTCCACCGACGATTCAGTAAGTTCTTGATTTGTATAGATGAGCTGGCCTGCCCAACAGGAGTCGAACCTGTGACCTACGGCTTAGAAGGCCGTTGCTCTATCCAACTGAGCTATGGGCAGCAAATAGAGATGAGACTAGGAAATAATACTCGCAAAATAGAAAACGGGCTGTCGATGACAGCCCGTTTAAATTGGTCGGAGTACAAGGATTCGAACCTTGGACCCCCTGGTCCCAAACCAGGTGCGCTACCGGACTGCGCCACACTCCGAGAAAAAGAATCATACAGGACCAAGGCATTTCAGTCAATTCATAACGACGACGCTGAGTAAAACCGACTGCTGCCGAATTTTGTGGGCATCAGCGTTTTACACAGCAACAATAGATTTCTTGTCGTACTTCAATAAATTTTGGATCTTGGCATCAATTTTGCCATTTCATCGGGGGCGCAACGCTTGACGCCGATCACGCCGAAAGCAGGACGGATGAGCACAGTGTTCCACCCTGCGACCGACGTCCCGTAAGACACCTTCATGTTATGAAGCTCTAAGTGTTCACCTTGTCCGCAATGCGTCTTGCCATGCGCTCGGCATTCTCAGCGGATTTTGCCTCGACCATCACTCGAATTAAAGGCTCGGTTCCGGATGCACGAATCAGCACGCGTCCGGCATCGCCCAATTCAGCCTCGACGATTTCTTTTTCAGCCAATATGGCCCTATTCTTTTGCCAATTGAAACCAGGCGGGACCTTCACATTGATCAAGGTCTGCGGATAAAAAGTAATGTCTTCGGTGCATTGTGCAAGCGTCTTGCCGCTGCGCTTCAGGGCGGACAATACTTGCAATGCAGAGATAATGCCGTCGCCGGTGGTGTGCTTATCCAGAAACAACAGGTGGCCCGAGCCTTCACCGCCGATCAGCCAGCCGCGCTCCTGCAGCACTTCAAGCACATAACGATCGCCCACCTTGGCACGCTCGAATCTTATGCCCATTTTCTTGAATGCGACTTCCAGCGCCATGTTGGTCATCAATGTGCCCACAACGCCTTCGAGCGGCCTTGTCGCCATGCTGTCCTTGACCATCACATACAACAATTCATCGCCGTTATAAATCCGGCCCGTTGAATCGACCATCAACAGCCGGTCTGCGTCGCCGTCCAATGCAATGCCGATATCCGCATGATTTTTCTGCACGGCCGCGGCCAGCGTTTCCGGCGCAGTTGCGCCAAGACCGTCATTGATATTGAATCCGTTCGGCTGGTTGCCGATGGCGATCACCTCGGCGCCGAGCTCATGGAAAACATCCGGCGCGATATGGTATGCCGCCCCATGTGCGCAATCAACCACGATTCGAAAGCCGCGCAAGTCGAGTTCGTTCGGAAAGGTGCTCTTGCAAAACTCGATATAACGTCCGCGCGCATCATCGAGCCGTTTTGCCTTGCCCAGTTTTTCCGATGAAACGCATTCCATCGGGGTCTCGAGAGCGACCTCAATCGCGGCCTCGACGGCATCGGGCAGTTTGTTGCCCTGCGCTGAAAAAAACTTGATGCCGTTATCCTGATACGGATTATGCGATGCTGAAATGACGACGCCTGCCGACAATCGCAGCGCACGGGTCAGGTAAGCAACGGCAGGCGTCGGCATCGGCCCCGCCAGCATTACATCCACACCGGCCGCCGCAAAACCCGCTTCGAGCGCCGCCTCCAGCATGTATCCGGATATCCGTGTGTCCTTGCCGATCAATACGATCGGCTTCGTGGTTGTCGACTCCGATTGCGCCAGCACTTTGCCTGCGGCATAGCCGAGTCTCATCACGAAATCGGGTGTAATCGGCGCAGCGCCTACCAGTCCGCGTACACCGTCTGTGCCAAAATATTTGCGTGTCATGCTTTTCCCTGATTTATTTATTGGGTTCTTGCGTTGCTGCCTGCCAGACCTTGAGCGCATCAACCGTCTCTGCCACATCGTGGACACGCAGTATCGCGGCTCCCTGCGCGACGGCCGCCAGTGCAGCGGCAAGACTCCCTGCAAGCCGCTGTTCCACCGGCTTGCCGGTGACGGCGCCGATCATCGACTTGCGCGACAGGCCGGCAAGCAGCGGCAGATCCAGAATGCGTTGCATCTGTCCGATATTTTTCAGCAGTTCAACATTATGCTCCGGCGTTTTGCCGAAGCCAAAGCCCGGATCGATGCATAAACGATTGCGTACTATCCCCGCTGTTTCCAGGTCTTTCACACGTTCATGTAAAAAAGCCGTAACTTCGGCGACAACATCCCGATATTCCGGCTTTTGTTGCATGGTTTGCGGATCGCTCTGCATATGCATGATACATAGTGCGCAATCGCCAGCCTTGACCGCGCTCATGGCTCCCTCGGATCTGAATCCATTGATATCGTTGATCATGTCGGCACCGGCGGCGATCGCTTCGCGCATCACCTGCGGCTTATATGTATCGACCGATATCGGCTTGCCGCAATCCCGTATTGCATACACCAGCGGCATCACACGCCGCAGCTCCTCTTCCAGCGGCAATGGCGGTGCACCGGGGCGGCTCGACTCGCCGCCGATATCAATGATGTCGACTCCTTCTGCAATCATTTGCTCCGCACGCGACAGCGCCGATTCCAGCGAATGGAAGCGGCCTCCGTCCGAGAAGGAGTCTGGCGTCACATTCAGTACGCCCATGACGAGCGGCCTGAAATTTTCCCCGCTTAAAGGGAATCGATAACGTCCGCACTGGAAATACTGTTGCATCATTTTTTGGCAAAGAAAAAGGGCGAGGATTGCTCCTCACCCTTGCGCTGCTTCATGTCGGAATTACGCCATATTCGCCGCTTACGCCGGAGCGGTCGCGGTCGGCGTCACTCCCCCCGGTGTATTGTCTGAAGACCTCTTGGTGGGAACCCCGGCTTTTGGCAAACGCGGCTCACGTCCTTCCATGATGTCGTTGATCTGATCCGCATCGATGGTTTCCCAATCCAGCAAGGTATTGGCCATCATTTCGACTTTAGCCCTGTTTTCTTCGAGCAGTCTGCGCGACAACGCATACTGTCCATCCAGGATACTGCGGATTTCGGTATCGACCTTTTGCTGGGTTGCTTCCGACACGGTCTTGGCCGACATGCGTCCGAAGTAGGCATCCTGCTCGGTGTCTTCATAGACCATGGTACCCAGGCTCTCCGACATGCCGTAACGTGTCACCATCGCGCGCGCCAGCTTGGTCGCACGTTCGAAGTCATTCGATGCCCCAGTCGACATCTGATGCATGAATATCTCTTCGGCAATACGACCGCCGAACAGTATCGCAATTTCCTCCAGCATCTTGTCCTTGTACATATTGACGCGGTCGTGTTCCGGCAACTGCCATGTCAATCCCAACGCAAAGCCGCGCGGCATGATCGTGACTTTATGAACCGGATCGGCCTTCGGCAGCAGCTTGGCAACCACCGCATGACCTGACTCATGGAAAGCCGTGTTCCGGCGCTCTTCTTCGCGCATGACAGCGGATTTTCGTTCCGGGCCCATCACGATCTTGTCTTTGGCATCTTCAAAATCCTGCATTTCGACCAGACGCTTGTTGCGGCGCGCGGCGAACAGTGCAGCTTCATTGACCAGATTGGCCAAATCCGCACCCGAAAAGCCTGGCGTGCCGCGTGCCAGAATATCTGCCTTGACGTCCGGTGCAATCGGCACTTTACGCATGTGCACATACAGAATCTGCTCGCGGCCGCGGATATCCGGCAGGCCGACAATCACCTGTCGGTCGAAGCGGCCCGGACGCAGCAGCGCTTTATCCAGTACATCGGCACGGTTGGTCGCAGCGATGACAATCACGCCGGCATTGGCTTCAAAACCGTCCATTTCCACCAGCAACTGATTCAGCGTCTGCTCGCGCTCATCGTTACCACCGCCCATGCCGGCGCCGCGATGGCGACCGACCGCATCGATCTCATCGATAAAGATGATGCACGGGGAATGTTTTTTCGCGTTTTCGAACATGTCGCGCACCCTCGATGCGCCGACACCGACAAACATTTCAACGAAATCGGAACCGGAAATCGTGAAGAAAGGCACTTTGGCCTCGCCCGCAATGGCACGCGCCAGCAAAGTTTTACCGGTGCCCGGAGGACCGACCATCAATACGCCGCGCGGAATGCGTCCGCCCAATTTCTGGAATTTGGTCGGATCGCGCAGGAAATCCACCAATTCCTGCACTTCTTCTTTCGCTTCATCGCAACCTGCGACATCGGCAAACGTCACTACATTGCTGTGTTCATCGAGCATGCGCGCCTTCGATTTACCGAAAGAGAATGCGCCCCCCTTGCCGCCGCCTTGCATCTGGCGCATGAAGAATATCCACACGCCGATCAACAACAGCATCGGGAACCAGGAAATGAATACCTGCGACAGGAATGATGGCGGTTCCGGCTGTTTGACGTCGAATTTGACGTCATTGTTGACAAGGTCTCCGATCAAACCGCGGTCAAGATTCGTGACTGTCGCCTTGATTTTCTTGCCGTCGGATGTTGTGGCGACAATGGTTCGATCCTCAATGGTCGCTTCCTTGATGTGCTTTGCTTTGACCTCATCGAGAAAATCCGAGTAAGGGATTGGCGTTGCTCCACCTGCCAAACCACGATCGTCGAATTGCTTGAAGACGGTAAAAAGCACAAGGGCAATGACGACCCAAATGGCGGCTTTGGAAAACATATTGTTCACTAGAACTCCTTAGGCCTGGACCGGCCTTTTACATATTTGTAAATTCTACTCGCAATAATCGGAGCTTACTAGACTCGATATCGGGCTAAATCCATGATTAATCAAGGGTTAATTTGCAATTAAAGAGGGATTTTTTAATATTTTCCCCAGCAAAAAAATCTCTGACGATTTATCCCTGCTGGCTTTCGGCTTCTTTTGACTGACTATTTTGAATTCTTGCCTGAATTTTTCGATGATCTGGCTATAACCCATTCCATTGAAACATTTGACGAGCAAAGCACCGGAAGGTTTCATGTGGGATCGGGCGAAATCGATTGCCAGATCAATGATGTCTTCGATACGGGCTGCATCCGCTACCGCCACGCCGGAAAGATTGGGCGCCATATCGGACAGCACCAGGTCCGCCTTGCGGTTTCCCAACACCTGTTCCAGCTGTTGCAATACGTCCGGCTCGCGAAAATCCCCCAATATGAAATGCACGTCCGCAATCGGCTCCATCGGCAGCATGTCCAGTCCAATGATGGTGCCGTAAATACCGCCCCCCTCCTGGCCGGCCAGCTTGTTGCGCGCATATTGCGACCAGCTGCCGGGCGTCGAACCAAGATCGACGATAATCTGGCCGGGCTTGATCAACTTTTCGCTTTCATCGATTTCCTTGAGCTTGTAAGCTGCCCGCGCCCGGTAGCCCTCTTTCTGGGCCAATCTCACATACGGATCGTTAATGTGATCATGCAGCCAGTTTTTGTTTAATTTGTTCTTTGCCATTCGCGTAGAATACTACCTTTACTATTGCGGGATAGAGTCAAGCGAAGCGCTGCTCTGTTCCCAACACTTCTTAAAATATGTTGAAACTTACCCCAGCCGAGCGTAGTGCGCTACGCGCGGAAGCCCATGCGCTCAATCCGGTAGTCCTGATTGGCGAAGCCGGCTTAACCCCTGCAGTACTCAAAGAAATCGATGCCAGCCTGGATGCCCATGGATTGATAAAAGTACGCGTTTTTGGCGATGACCGGGAAGCGCGCATTGAAATTTATGAAACGATATGCGACAAGCTCGGCACCGCGCCGATCCAGCATATCGGCAAGCTCCTGGTGGTTTATCGTCCGAAAAAAGATGCCGTCAAAGAACGTAACGAAAAAAGAGGGAAAGGCATGCGTGAAGTGACCATTGTCAAACCCAGTCCAAGCGGCACCAAACGTCCTTCCGTAACCAAGGTCATGGTAAAAGGCAACGAACGTGTTACGCAGGGCGGTTCGATCAAACGTGCCAAACCGCGTCAAGCCAGCTCCAAGAAATCTTCACTGGGCAAAGGCTGATATTCGTTGATCCTGTTTATCGTATTTTGATAATCAGTGCGGCACCCAGCAGACTTTGCACTAAATAAATTCCGCTCGAAATGCCGTGCAGAATGCCGAATTGCGTTCTGGCATTGGATGCCATTACCCCACCCGGTCCCGCTGTTTCACGCAATGCAGCCATGAAAGGCTGCACACTGAAATATCCGATCAATGTGCAAGCCAGCATGCCGAATATAAGAAGAAGCCATGCCTTGCGCTGTTTCCGGTCATAGTCTTTGGTTCCCGGGATCAACAACGCCATAAGCGCGAAGGCGCAAAAAACGGAGAGCCACGCCTCGATCCGGAACAGACTACCGGCAATCGTGCCGGCCAGCGCTTTATCAGGCAGCGTTGCGAACAAAGTCGGCGCCACCAGATAGCCGATTGTCCACAAGCTGCCCGCCCATAATGTTGCGATCAGTAAACGAGCGCGCAAGCCGAACATATCGATAGAATATTAAATATAACGCACGTCAAGCACTTCATATTCGCGCACTCCCGATGGGGCTTGCACTTCCACGACATCACCTGCGTATTTGCCGATCAATGCCCGCGCGATCGGCGATGTAATGGATACTTTTGATTCCTTGAGATCCGCTTCGTCCACGCCGACTATTTGGTAAGCAACTTTTTCACCCGACTCCAGGTCTTCGAGATGGACTGTCGATGCAAATACGATGCGGCCATCCGCATCCAGCAATGCAGGATCTATGATTTGTGCCGCGCCCAATTTGCCTTCGAGATCGGCAATACGGCCTTCAATAAAACTTTGCCTCTCCTTGGCTGCATCGTATTCTGCATTCTCGGACAAGTCGCCATGTGACCGCGCTTCGGCAATCGCATTGATGACAGCCGGTCGCTCTTTTGTTTTCAGGCGAATCAGTTCCTCTTTGAGAAGTTCTGCGCCGCGTTTGGTAATAGGGACTGAGCTCATGATTTTTAGTTTGGTGAAATGAAAACCACAGAGGTCGCAAATAAAACCCTTCTCTACGACTCGCGACCTACCTGAGGCGAACGGAAAATTCGACAAACCGAAAATATGTCAATTATCCATCCGCCCTGAACGGCGTAGCGTATCGAAGGATGCTCTCTGCAACCTCTGTGGCTAAAGTTCGGCTATGGACTTAGTGTAAAGTTTTATGCAGCCCTTGTAAATCATAGACATGCAATTCATCGAGATGCGCCATGCCCTCGACCGCGGCCTCCGCGCCCGCAATGGTGGTGTAGGTCGTCACCCGCGCCGCCAGCGCCGATGTGCGAATTGCGCGCGAGTCGGTAATCGCACTGCGCTTTTCCTCGACCGTATTGATCACCAGGGCAATCTCATTATTCTTGATCATGTCGACGATGTGCGGACGACCTTCGACCACTTTGTTGACCGTCGTCACCGGTATCCCGGCGGCGGCGATCGCCGCTGCGGTTCCCTTGGTGGCGGCAATCGAGAAACCGATCTCGACCAGGTCCTTGGCAACCTGGACTGCGCGCGGCTTGTCGCTTGCCTTGACGCTCAGGAAAACCTTGCCTGACTTCGGCAATTTGACGCTGGCACCGAGCTGCGATTTGACGAATGCTTCACCGAACGTCTTGCCGATGCCCATGACCTCGCCGGTCGATTTCATTTCCGGTCCGAGAATCGTATCGACGCCCGGGAATTTCACGAACGGAAAGACCGCTTCCTTGACGCTGAAATACGGCGGCACAACTTCATTTCCAATGCCCTGGCTATCGAGCGATTGGCCGACCATGCAGCGTGCGGCGATCTTCGCCAACTGCAGACCGGTCGCCTTGGACACATACGGCACCGTGCGCGAAGCACGCGGGTTCACTTCCAGCACGAAGACGACGTCCTGCAGTTTGCCATCTATCTCTTGCTGTTGAATCGCGAACTGCACATTCATCAAGCCGACCACGTTCAGGCCTTTTGCCATCAATGCGGTCTGGCGTTTCAATTCCTCGATTGTTTCTTTCGACAGCGAGTACGGCGGCAGCGAGCATGCCGAATCCCCGGAATGGACCCCTGCCTGTTCGATATGCTCCATCACGCCGCCGATGAAGGTGCGCTGACCGTCCGACAGGCAATCGACGTCGACTTCGATTGCATCGTTCAGGAAGCGATCCAGCAACACCGGCGAATCGTGCGACACCTTGACGGCTTCGCGCATATAGCGTTCAAGGTCGCGTTGCTCGTGGACGATTTCCATCGCGCGTCCGCCCAGCACATACGACGGACGCACCACCAGCGGATAGCCAATTTCCTGCGCCAGCCGCAGCGCGTCTTCTTCGGTGCGCGCGGTGCGATTCGGCGGCTGGCGCAGATTCAAGTCATGCAGCAGTTTCTGAAAGCGCTCGCGATCTTCCGCCGCATCGATCATGTCGGGCGACGTGCCGACGATCGGCACGCCGTTGGCTTCGAGATCGAGCGCCAGTTTCAGCGGCGTCTGGCCGCCGTACTGGACGATCACGCCGTATGGTTTTTCCTTGTCGACGATTTCCAGCACGTCTTCGAGCGTCAATGGCTCGAAGTACAGACGGTCGGAGGTGTCGTAGTCGGTCGATACCGTTTCGGGATTGCAGTTGACCATGATCGTTTCGTAACCGTCTTCGCGCATGGCCAGTGCGGCATGCACGCAGCAATAATCGAATTCGATGCCCTGTCCGATGCGATTCGGGCCGCCGCCCAAGATCATGATTTTGCGCCGGTCCGTGGGAGCCGCTTCGCATTCTTCCTCGTAGGTCGAGTACAGATACGCGGTGGAGGTGCCGAATTCGGCCGCGCAGGTATCGACGCGCTTATAGACGGGGTGCAGACCCAGTATGCGCCGCTCGCGGCGAATGTCCGGCTCATCCCGCCCCACCAATTTTGCAATGCGCGAATCGGAGAAGCCCTTGCGCTTCAGGGCGCGCAGGCGCGGCAGTTCCAGACTTTCAAAACCGTCCTTGGCCAGCAGCGCTTCCTCGCGCAGCAGGTCTTCGATCTGCGCCAGGAACCAGGGATCAATCTTGGTGGCCTCAAAGACCTGCGGCAGTGTCCATCCGGCGCGAAACGCGTCGGCCACATACAGAATCCGGTTCGGTCCCGGCCAACGCAGCTCGTAGGAGAGCTTCTCGGCGGCCTCATCGGTCAGCGGCAGGGTCAACTGCTCAGTGAACCCGTCGAAACCGGTCTCCAAGCTGCGCAGCGCCTTCTGCATCGATTCTTGAAAGGTCCGGCCGATGGCCATCGCCTCGCCCACCGATTTCATCTGGGTGGTCAGGCGCGTGTTCGAGCCCGGAAACTTCTCGAAGGTGAAGCGCGGGATCTTGGTGAC
>JAQGLW010000137.1 GCA_028292665.1 Herminiimonas sp. | reverse complement strand
TCGAATCTACTGCGCGCTGACAAAGCCACCAAGGTCGGCATCAAGAACAAGCGGCTCAAGGCCGGATTCGATGAACACTATCGGGCTCGAATGCTTGGAATGCTGGTCTCTTGATGCGATTGCCCTGTGGGGACATCCACCTGCACTTGACAACACGCGCGGAATCTTCTCGTAAGAACACAACGCGCGGGTCGTCCGCTTGGGCACAAGCACTTCAGACACAAAGCAGAACTTGCACGGAACCGCCGCCCTCAACCGCCCCGAAGAAGTCCTGTTGGAACGACGTGGCGTCCAGAACCACCGCCTTGGTGGGATTAGACGTCACTCGCTGCGGAAAAAAATCCAGCGGGTGACGAGCAAGCGCTTGCCCGCTTCACATTTCATCCAATGCTTGTCTTGGAAACTTGAAACTGGATTCTTCCCTTCCTTTGAATTGACTTTACGCGCAGCCTGCTAGCGAATTTCCGGTCCAAGCTCATCGGTAATCAGCGTTATTGTGCCAGGACCTTGCGCACTGCACCGCTTCTCGAAGTCACCCATTACAGAAATCAAGGAAAACCAGGGAACATAGGTGTCATCGTACATCGATTCAACAGTTTGAAGTAGTGCATTGCTGCTCTCCCCGAATTCACCTGCATTGAAAGTCAAATCAAGTTTGGCCTTAATGTCCCGAATCAGACCGCCACGCGGCCAAAATAACGCTCCTGCCAATTTCATTGATACCTCTTTTTTTTCCAGGCGCAACTTATCGCTCGAAACCTTTCCAGACAACTTGAATTTGTCCAAATGCGGCATGCCAAACCCCCGTTTGAGGCGTGGGCATACTATCTTAACTTTATGAGAATCCGAATCGTCTTTACTAAATGTAAAGGTCCCGATGACCGCAAGAGTGTAAGGTGGAACCTTCGATTCGCGCATCTGTTCGGGGAACTTAGGGAGCATGGCCTCGAATCGGAGAAGCCAATCGTCCTGACGTCCCGACATGGATTTCGCTATCGATGCAACATCTTTTCGAAACTCATCGTCATAAGGAAAATCGAGTTTTGGCATTTTTACCTCCATGTTAGTTACGCTTATTTTAGTCGGTAAATCTGAAAATAAACTATCAGTAATATTAATCGGACGGAACCGCCGCGCTCGAACTGCAGTTTCTCGATCCCGAACGCTCAGCCATGAAAAATCTGTTTTACGCACCAGCCCGAGTTACTGGCTGCGACGCTGTGGCAATGTTGCGGTCGCAAAAGAGACAGTTTCCGCACCAAAATCTTGACTGAAAAAGTATGAAAAGTACCAGTTTTTATCATAGCGTTCAGCTGTATTGTTTCCCCTGTAAATATCCAGTTTTACCTCCCTCTAACCACGATGCATTGGAGCGATCGGACAGTGGGCGGCGAATGTTTAGGATAGGTCGTGCATGGTTATTTTCTTATGCCCTCATTGACTTGACTCGGCATTAATTCTTTTCACAACATGGAATGTCAGCTTGCGCAAGGCAATCTGAGCGCGGGTCGCGCATAATAGACGAAAGGAGATTTCACAGTGAGCGATGAATATCGGTGCATAATTTATGGTGTTCGCTGGCATCCTTTTTCGAGTTTTCCGTTTTCCACTCCCGCATACACCGTCGGTGATGGCGCGCAATGGCTTTCCGCTGACCCGGACTATTTTTATAATGGCGTAAGATTGCCAACGGAAGCCATTTATCATTGCAGCCCTACTGGAATATTTTTTAACCACAAGATGTACATTGTGGCCAGGCAAACTGACAACCAGGTTTGCGTAAGAACTCTGGATATAAAGAGCGCGCCGCTACCGTTGGCAAACATTCGATCGACGGAAACGATTGTGCCGTGCACAGCCGATTCCAAGCTTCATTTGTTTCATAAAGCAGGAAAAGAATTACTTTGGTCCGTATTCGATTCAGAATTTCAATTTATTGAAACCAGGCCGACGCGGCCACCGCTTCTGACGATGAACGAATATCCAAGCATCGTCCCCAGCCGCGATGAATACAATGATCGATACAAATATAAAAGACGACTGTTCTTTCAATCGGAGTCTGGCAAGCTAGCGAGTTTGGAAATCGATCTCGAACATCTTACCCGTGGAGCCGATGCAAGTTATGAAAATATTCATATTTCATACAGCCCCAGTGCCGTAATTTGGCGCGTTCAAGATCAGCGCTTTTTTCTAGTGTTCTATCACGGTGCGGGGAAATTTCTCCGTAAACTTCGATGTGCATGCTTTGATACTGCTGGCGGCCTCTTGGGTGATTGTCCGGTCAATGATAGCAAAGGGATCAATATTCATACTTCGCCCTCCGCCATTTTGTCTCCCGATGGCAAGCATGTTCTCGTTTACTACGCCGACCACGACAATTGCAAGCTTAAGGAAGTTACCATCACTGTTAAAATTAGTCTAATGGAATTCTCATTGAAGGATGAGGAGGCGCGCGATATAGCCGATATTGAAATATTGGATGCTAATTCCGCCCCTTTCGTTGTTAAAATGGCTCGCTCATTTGACCAGCCATTAGCTGTTTAATTTGCGCGCAAGGGGACGGGCATCCGTTTAAAAGGGAGCTCCTGCGGCTCGATCAGCGCTCGAGCGGTCAAGCTATTGAGTCGGCCTTGCAGAAGTTCATGAGGCCTCGCCTGGCTTGGCGATGCAGTTAGTTGGCGGGTAATGGAACTCCCAGAACGAATATCGATCTGATAAAGATTCTGGGAGTTTCGGAGTGGTCGCCCATGAGCACGCCTGATTTCTTTCGTAGCCGTCTGGACGCGATGATTGATCTGCGTCACCCGCTTGCCGTGTTGGCAACGAAGATGTCGTGGGCTTCAATCGAAACGACGCTTGCTCCCCTGTTCGAGCGACGCACACGCGATGGGCGGGTGAGCGAGGCGGTTGACCTGTTTGGCTCGAACTCGCTGGAACTTGCCGGTGGCGTCAGTGCGGCTGGGCGTCCGCGCCTGCCTATGCGGCTGATGGTGGGTCTGCTGTATCTGAAGCACGCCTACAACGAAAGTGACGAAACGGTGTGCGAGCGCTGGGCGCAGGACGTGTATTTCCAGTTTTTCTGCGGCGAGGAGTATTTTCAGCCGGCGCCTGCCGTGTGACCCGACCAACCTGGTGCGCTTTCGACAGGCGCTGGGCGAAGCCGGTGTCGAGGAGCTGCTTGCGGCGACGATCGCAGCTGCGGTGCAGATGAAGGCGGTGACGCCGGTCGAA
>JAQGLW010000100.1 GCA_028292665.1 Herminiimonas sp. | reverse complement strand
TGACCCGGCGGTATTCCGTGCCACTTCGCAAGACAACTGCGGCAACAGGTTGCCGTGGCATGCTGTGCGACAAACACCGGATGCCCGCGAAACGGCGTCTGCTTGCCGTCGTTTCGCGGCATCGCCGGCGCCAGCCGCGCGGCGATCAAATCGTGCGCATGCGCGAGCACGGTCGGAAATCCTTTTTCGTCCAGATAGGCGCGCTCGACCGCCCCGAGCTGGAAGCGCCGTCGAAATGCCGAGCGGGCCAGCGCGTCGAAAACGCGGTCCAGGTCTTTCATTATCAATGAGCTCCAGGAATTATCGGAACGGGCATGTCGCCGCAATGGCGACCAACAGCGTCTGACAAAAAGCCGGCATCGATAAATAGCAGTGCAAGCAAAACAAAAAATTGATGCGCAATCCACCGGCGCATGGAATTTATTCCGCCTGCCTTGTGCGGCGCCTCTGCGCTGCCCGCACTTTCAATTTTACCTATCCGCCTGACGAATCGACAACGCAAGTTGCCGATTTAATCGCATGCCCTCCGAACAGATCGACTTGCTTGACTGTTCGTCATTGCAGTTGCGGCAATCATCCCGCGCGACTGTTGCCTTCCTCATAAACTCTTCAAAAATTTCTTGCGGTAATTATTCTTTTCGTATTGAACTTGGGAAACCCGCTGTTTAGAATGGGCAATGTTGCGCGTGGTCAAAAACCCGGAGCGGTTTCCGGTTGCTGACAAAAATTATTCCCGCAACGGAATAAGACTGCATGACAACACGTGATTCACGGTCCTCGGGGAAATCCCTTTTTACAGTTCGGACGCATGGAAGGTGTATGGCGAATTTTTGTATGCAGAAACGCGGAATGAAAAAAAACTGGAAACTCGGTGCTGTCATCGGCGGTGCGATTGTTGGATTAAGCCTTCTTAGCAACTCGTGCGTCGCACAGGAACCGAGTCTCGATGCAAGGCTTAATGAACAAATCGTGATGGTGCTGGCGGCTTCCGGCGGCACGAACGCAGAACTCGAAACAACGATTTTCAAACCCCCCGGCGAAGGACCTTTTCCGCTTGTCATCATGAATCACGGAAAGGAGCCGGGAGATCCGCATCTCCAGAAGCGCGACCGGTTCCTTGTCATCAGCCGCGAATTCGTCAAGCGCGGTTATGCAGTCGTCATCCCGATGCGCAAGGGATTTTCCGGATCGACCGGAGAGTATTCCGACTACGGATGCAACATGGAAGGCAATGGACAGTTGCAGGCCGACGATTTGCAAAGCACGCTCGAATACATGCGCAGGCAAAGCTGGGTTGACAAGGACCGGATCGTCGTCGCAGGCCAATCATACGGCGGACTCGCGACCATGGCGTTCGGCACGCGCAAATTTCCCGGCGTAAAGGGCTTGATCAATTTTGCCGGCGGTCTGCGCGACGACAGCGGCACCTGCCGGTGGCAGGCGTCGCTGGTGGATGCGTTTGCCGATTACGGCGCCAAGAGCACGGTACCCAGCCTGTGGTTTTACGGTGAAAACGACAGCTACTTCAATCATGACATTGCATCACGGATGTATAACGCTTACGTGGCCTCCGGCGGCGATGCGCAACTGGTTGCCTACGGTCCGTTCAAGAGCGATGCCCACGGAATGGCCGGCAGTCGCGACGGTGTAAAAATCTGGTGGCCCGAAACGGAAAAATTCCTGCATCGGATCGGCATGCCGACGGATGAAGTCGTTGCGATAGCAGACGATCCCCAGATACCGAAAAGCGATTTCGCCACAATCGATAACGTCAACGCAATTCCATATCTCAAGGACAAGGGACGCGAGGCTTATCGCGCATTCCTCGGCAAGTCGTTGCCGAGGGCATTTGCGGTTTCTGCAAGCGGCTCGTGGAGCTGGGCGGAGGAAGGCGATGATCCGGTCGAGCGCGTACTCGCCAGCTGCGAGAAGAGCAGCCGCCAACCGTGCAAATTATATGCAGTGGATGACTATGTCGTCTGGACCGATAATTCGTCGGCGCCGCATTCGGAAACGTATGCGTCCGCGAATCAGGAACGGACTCCTGCCCAGGGAAGCGCTGCAAAATTGTCAGGCGGCGGTCCGGCCAGTACAAATGGCGGCAATTGAATTGACTGAATTGACTACATCCCGATAGCCGCAAACGCCGCAGCCCATATTGAATCGGCAGGGCGGATGCCGCCCGCCATTCGACGATCAATAGAGATCAACCGCGGCGCCATACCAGCAGCCGGTTGTTTGCCGGCATCGAATTATCGGCCTCCAGCACGAATCCCTGATCGCCGGCAAGCCGGTTCATCAATTCAAAATCGCGAATCCCCATATGCGCCGCCTGCGCGCGCAACGATGCATCGAATTGCGCATTGCTGACACTGGTGAAAGCGCCGTTATAGTTGAACGGCCCGTAAATGCACAGCACGCCGCCCGCCTGCAGAATACGCCCGATCCCCGCGAACATCGCCCGCACTTCTTGCCATGCCATGATGTGACAGGTATTGGCGCTGAACACTGCGTCGAACGTACCTTGCGGCCAATCGGAGGAACCGGTGTCGAGCGCCAGCGGCGGGAGCACATTGGACAATTGCGCCTCCTGCTGCCACGCGATGATGCCGGGATGATTGCCGGGCAAATCGCTGGTCTGCCAGACCAGGTGCGGCATCCGTGCAGCGAAAAACACCGCATGCTGGCCGGTGCCGCTGCCGATTTCAAGCACGCGTCGCCGGTCGGCGAATACGGTCTGCAGCACTGCCAGAATAGGTTCGCGATTGCGTTCGCAGGCGGCGGAAAATTGTCTTGTCATGGCGCGACCGTATCATGAATATGAACGTGGTAAAAAGCGGATTCATCATTGCCTGCCGTCGAACCCGCCGGATTCGAAATCACCCTGCCCCGTGCCGCACGCCGAATGCGCGTTTCTCGCTCGCCGACAGCTGCTTCATTTCATATTCGGCTTTCGAGGCGGCCGATCGGTCGGCATATTCAACGACGGCCAGCAGACGCCGCGGCGGATGGGAACGGGTATAACGCGCGCCCTTCCCGCTCGCATGCGCTGCATAACGCGCATCCACATCGACCGTGATGCCGGTATAGATGCTGCCGTCCTCGCATTCGATCAGATACAAAAACCAGGCCATTATTTACGCCGGGTTGCAATGCATTCGGCCGCGATCGGATCCATCGGGCTGCTGTGCGAAATGGACCGCGGCAGAGTTTTTCCTGGGGCGGACGACAACCGTTCCCGCCAGTTTGTCATGCCATCCCTGCTTCTTCTTGTCGAAGGCCACCCACAGAAAGCCCAACCCGAACGGAATCGCCGAAAGAAAGTAGCCGAAGTAGCGGCCGACATGTTGTCCCGCGCTTGGCGGCCCGCCGGTCTTTTCATCGACGATCGTGGCCGAGATCGCCATCTTGCCCGGCATTGCATGTCTGGCCATCCAGAATGCGATCACCGCAATTGCCGGAAAAATCCATGAAATCACGAAGTCGGACGGCCCTGCGACAAGCGCATCCGATGCGAACCAGTCGCTCCCGTAAATCCCCAGCAGCAACGGAAATCCAATCAGGGCCATGAGTATCGAGTCGATGATGCCGGCCCATGTTCTCAGCCAGAATCCCGCATATTCGAGTTCAATTGAATCGTCCATTCTTTTCCCTGAAACCATCCGGCGATAAAAAGCATTTCATTCCATCGATGAGATGCATTCTATTACGATAATGAAACGGCAGGGCCGATCCCGTCCGCCGGCCATCGCCGAACGGCGGACCAGATCCGCCCTGCGTCTTCATATTGCCGGAAATTCCGGGTTTTGCACCGCATGCCCGGGCGGCAGACTTCAATTGTTTTATCATAGGCCGGTAATTTACTTCTTTGTATTTCTTCCATTTCGATTCTTGTGGAATCCTGCCCAGCATGAATATTCACTCCGGCAACGTCGGCAGCATCATAAACCTTGCGATTGCGCCGGCGTTTCTGCTGGTCGGCATGGGAACGCAGTTCAGGGTGCTGGCGAATCGCCTGGGACGCATCATCGATCGATGCCGGGTGCTCGAACTTCGCATCGATGCCGCTGCAGAGTCCGCTCGGGCGGAACGCCGGGATGAAGTTGATATCCTGTATCGCAGGATGCGGTTGATTCACCGCGCAATGATCCTGATCGCTGCGTCCGCGCTGCTGATTTGCGTGGTGATTATCGTGCTCTTTTTCGATACGGTTTTCGATCTGGATGTGGATAAATTGATCGCACTGCTGTTCGTCGTCAGCATGCTGAGCATGATCGGCAGCTTCATCTTGTTTTTGCGCGAAATTTTTCTCGTCACCGCCGCCATGTCGGCTTCAGTGCGCCGCAGCCTGATGTCCGGAAAATCCGGATGAGCCGGTCAAGCCGCGATCCTGTCGCTGCGCATCCGGTCATATTCCTTTTTCACTACCGAATAGCATTCGCAGACTTCCGATTCCAGGCCCTTGCGGTCAGTCACGATAATGTGGCCGCGGCTGTAATGAATCAGCCCGGCGCTCTGCAATTTTTTTGCGGCTTCCGTAACGCTTTCCCGACGCACGCCGAGCGTGTTGGCAATGAATTCCTGGGTCATGCTTACTTCGTTGGACGGCAGACGATCGAGGCTTGACAACAGGCAACGGCAAAACTGCTGATCGATCGAATGATGCCGGTTGCATGCCGCGGTCTGCGTTATCTGTGCGAGCAGCGCATGCGTGTAGCGCAACAATATGTATTGCAGGCTTTCGCAGTGCTTGAATTCCTCTTTTATCACGCTCTCCTTCAAACGGTACGCGTAGCCCGAGCTTTTTACCATTGTCGGATTTTGCGTCGTCTCGCCCCCCATGAACAGTGCGACCCCTACCATGCCTTCGTTGCCTATGACGGCGATTTCCGTCGCCGCACCATTCCGCGTGACGTATAACAGGGAAACGATACTGTTGGCGGGGAAATAAACATGACGCATTTGCGAACCGGTTTCGTAAAGCGGCTGGCCGATTTTCATTTGCACCGCTTCCAGCTCCGGCAGCAGCCGCCGGAAATCCGCGTCGGGTAATGCAGCGAGCAAATGATTTTGTTTCGGACTATGGGGCGTAATGTGTGGGATTGCCATTTTATTTTTCCTCAGCTTATTGACGGCAGGCTGGTCACGGGCAGCAAACGATTTGATTTTCCATTCTGCCGTTTGCGTTGCACTTTGTTGATGACCCTGTTTGCAAATGTGCAATATCTGCATGAAACGATGCTCGCAGAAAATAACAGTCTTTAGCATCGGCGCTTTTCCGATTCTGCTGTGGGATTTGTCTGACAAAATGAAAGATCCGGCCCGCCAAGCGGGCTCGCAATGCGAAAAAACTCCGGGAAAATTTGTAATGACGCCCCGAGTCTTCGGATTGCGCGATGGAATGCCTCCATCTCAATATCGAAACGGATGGCAAGGCGCACATCCGTCATGCCGCCTTGCGCGGCTGCACGATCAATTCACGATTATTGCCGCATCGTAAAAAACCGGTCCCGCATTTCTTCCAGTCCGAGTGTATGAAGCACGTCATTCAAGCGTTCGGCCGGCCGCTGGCGCGGCAGATTCTTATAGCTGGCGATGATCAATTCGTTTTTCATCGAATGCTCCCACCCTACCAGCTCGGTTACATTGACCTGATAGCCATGCGCCTCGAGTTGCAGGCAGCGCAACACATTCGTCACTTGGCTGCCGAATTCCCGGGTGTGCAGCGGATGGCGCCAGATTTCGGTCAGCGCATCCTTGGGCAGCGCTTTATTTTTATTTTTCTTCAGAACTGAAGCGACTTCGGCCTGGCAACAAGGCACCAGCACCATGAATCTCGCCTGCTTTTTCAATGCAAAATGAATCGCGTCGTCGGTGGCGGTATTACATGCATGCAGCGCGGTCACGACATCTATTTTTTCGGGCAAGCGATCCGATCCGATCGATTCGGCGACCGACAGGTTCAGAAACGACATGCCGGGAAAATCCAGCCTCTCCGCCAGTTCCTGCGATTTTTTGACCAGCTCATCGCGCGTTTCGATACCGTAAATGCGCGATGCATTATTCAGCGTTTTGAAAAAAAGATCGTACAAAATAAAGCCGAGGTAAGACTTGCCGGCCCCATGATCGACCAGTTGGATATCGGCATGCTCCTGCTGCACTTCCTTCAGCAGCGGCTCGATGAATTGGTACAGGTGGTACACCTGCTTGAGCTTGCGCCGGCTATCCTGATTCATCTTTCCGTCGCGGGTAAGGATATGCAATTCCTTTAACAGCTCGATCGATTGGCCCGGTTTTATTTCATGCATGATGATATTCCGGCTGACAAGCTTCAGTCATCAGCGTAAATGTGAGATATAAAAATAACGATGTGAAGTTCCCATGCTCACATCTGCTCGCACGAATGCGGAGCCCGTATTGACGATCCATGTCACGTCGCATGATAGCAAACAACCGTTCTGTTTTTCCGCTCGACATTTTTGCTCCATGCGCATCTGCATGATTGAAAGCGCGGAACTTCTTTATTAATCCTGAATGAAAACCATGCACAGCATTTTCATGGGCTTTCAAAAAAAATTACACCGTTCGGTATTTATTACGTACTGCTCGCCAAAGGCCTGCTGATAGGCATGCATGTGGCGGCAGAACAGCCGCTTTTCAAATCCATTCAACATCAACCGGAAAACCGGCCGGAACAAGATATTTTCCGGACGCCCGGCTCTGATTACCGTTTTATCAAACATCATGAATTGCAGCGATGACATCGCACTGAAATGGAAGAAACCCATGCGCGTTCAGGCACAAAGACTGCTTTAGCTTGCCGCAGAGGTTGCCAATCAAAACTGTATGCAGCCGAGTGAAGAACCGCTGACATTTCTATATTTGATAGCAATGGAAATAACGGTAGTTGGCAGAGAGGCGATGCAGACGCAAGTTTGCACATATCAAGACGGACCATCGTGTACGTTGCACATCATTCATGCGCCCACCTCCGAAATGCCGGGAAGTTTTATTCATTCAACCTGTTAAGGAGGCGTTTTCATGAAATCCTTTCGTTTCAGATCATTCATGCATTGGTGGCTGGCAGTAATCACCGTACTTTTTCTCGCATCATGCGGCGGCGGCGATAACAACAATAATTCCAGCGGGTCCAGTGGCACTACTGGAACAAGCACTACCGGAACAGGCAGCGGCACTCCCGCCAATACCGTTGCTACCGCCAACGCAACCATACCCGACAACGCGTTCGCGGCGACCCTGACAGGGGTGCAGGAAACTCCGCCTAATAACAGCACCGCTACCGCTACAGGAGTTGTCATTATCGATCCCGCTACGCGACTATTCAAAGCGGTCGTGACGACGACCGGGATTACCGGCAATGCAGCGCATATTCATGAAGGTGCAATCGGCGTGGCCGGTCCGATTATCTTCCCGTTAAGCGAAACCTCTGCGGGCAGCGGTATCTGGACCACGCAGGCAACCATGACCGAGGCACAGCTCACCACATTGAAAACGGGCGGCTTTTATTTTAATGTGCATAGCGCTGCCTTTCCCAACGGTGAAATCCGCGGCCAGATTTTGCAGCAGCTACCGAGTAGCGGAGCCGCCGGCGCTACGGGAACCGGGGCAACCGGCACAGGAGCGACTGGCACCGGTACGACGGGAACGGGGGCAACCGGAACCACGACTGGAACGACTGGAACAAGTACGACCAATGCCACAGCACCTACGATATTTGTTAACGTGCTGACAGGCACGCAACAGGTTCCCCCTGTTACCAGCACTGCCACTTCCCTTGGAATAGCGCTAGTGGACCCAGTCGCAAAAACATTGGTAGCAGCCGTTACCACGTCGGGCATTACAGGCAATGCGGCACATATTCATCAGGGAGCAGCCGGCATGACCGGACCGGTCGTTTTCCCGATGACCGAAACATCCAGCGGCAGTGGAATCTGGACCACGAAGGTAACTCTTACCGATGCACAGATCAGCGCGATCATGAGCGGTACTTATTACTTTGAAGTCGATAGCGCTGCTTTCCCCAACGGTGAGATCCGCGGTCAAATTCAGCAGAATACTGCAACTGGCGCAACCGGCACTGGTACGACCGGCACTGGTACGACTGGTACGGGTACGACTGGTACGGGTACGACTGGTACGGGTACGACTGGTACGGGTACGACTGGCACCGGCACGACCGGCACTGGTACGACTGGCATTGGTACGACCGGCACTGGTACGACCGGCACTGGCATCACTGGCACCGGCACGACTGGTACTGGCACGACCGGCACTGGCATAACCGGCACTGGTACGACTGGCATCGGCACCGGTACAACGGGTATTGGTACGACTGGCACTGGATTAACCGACACTGGTTTAACCGGCACTGGTTTAACCGGCACTGGTTTAACCGGCACTGGTTTAACCGGCACTGGCATCACTGGCACCGGCACGACTGGTACTGGCACGACCGGCATCGGTACTGGTACAACGGGTATTGGTACGACTGGCACTGGTTTAACCGGCACTAGCACAACCGGCACTGGTACGACGGGCATCGGAACGACCGGCATTGGTACGACTGGCATCGGCACAACTACCACCGGCATCGGCACTGGTACAACCGGTACAACTGCCGCCATGTGATCCGGCATACGCAACGGAGGGTCGGAGTATCAAGAATCCATCGCGTGTTCACTGCCAAGATATGCGACCAGGCGGGGACTCTTGTAATCTGTATCCTCCAACAGAGGCCGGCCGACGCTATTCGGCTATCGGAACCTTGAGCTTCCAATCCGATGAAACGGTTGGAAGCTCAAGCACATGTGGATAACCGTCAGGAGGTATATCAAGCGCCATGGTGCTTGCTCAGGATGCGATACGATCCGGGCGGGCCGCATTCCCGTTTACAGCCGCGACATCTTACCGGCCTTAAAGCGGTTCACGTATAAGAGTATGGGCGCTGCAGGCCGCTTAACTTTGCAGGATTCTGCTTAATTCATGATGAATCGCCGTTGCTGCAATTGCCGCATGGCCGGCCGCGACGCTGATTTGATTGAGCCCATTGACGACATCGCCGGCAGCATACAGGCCGGGAACCGATGTTTGAAGACGCCGGCTGTCCACCAGCAAGTCTCCGCACTCGTCGCAATCCGCACCCAGATCGCGCGCCAGATCCGATCTGACGCTGGTGCCTAATGCCGAATACAAGGTATCGAAATGATGCGACTTGCTGCTTGCTCCTCTCAATGCGGCAATTCTGCCTCCCTCGATGCATACCTCCGCGATCGGCTCTTCGATGATGCGGATATTTTTTTCACGTAAAACCCTATGGTCGGCATCGCTTAATTCCATATCGCGTCCGAGACCGAACAGCGTCAGGTCGCGCGTATAGTGATGGATGAACAGCGCTTCCTTGACCAGGCTTTTCCCGTATCCGATCAACGCCACTTTCCTGTCGATGACTTCGTAACCGTCGCATATCGGACAATGCCGTATGTAGCCCTGCTTGATGGCATCCGTCAAATGCGGCAATTCCGGTTCGATATCGATCACGCCGGTCGCCAGTAAAACCGTTCTGGCCGCGACCGATTCCACGCCCCCGGTGCCGTAACGGCCGATAAAGAAGCCATCGTCGCGCCTGTCGATCCGGGTCACCATCCCGGCGATGATATCGACATCGTAGCGCGCAACCTGCGTGCGCAAGCGTGCAAGCAATGCATCGCCGCCGATGCCGTCGGGGAATCCCGGATAATTATGCGACAGCGGAATCAGCGACGCACGGCTGTAACCGGCATCGACTATCTTGATGGCGCGCCGAAAGCGCGCCAGATAAATCGCGGCAATCAAGCCGGCCGGCCCTGCACCGATAATCAGGCAATCCAGTGTCTGCGCATCGTTGTTCAAGTAAATGCCTCTCGTCTGATTTTTAAATGGATCGCCCGGCCATCATTGTGCGAAATTGCGAAATCACGCCGAAGAATGCAGCATCCATGCCAAACAGGCTTGCGACCTCGATCAAGGAAGCCGGCAAAATACATGTGATCCCATCCTGAAATAATGCAATGATTTGATGCTTGAAGCGCAATCACGATCCGTTTTGTTCAAGCCCGGTTGAGATTGGTCACTGCATCGATGCCGATATTCATGTAAGGTATTCAGCACACGGCACCCCTGCCGTTGCCGCCGGAGTTCACGATGGAAACATTGGCAGGTGTCGATGCGAATCTTTTTGCGCGTATCCAGTTCGCATTTACGATCAGCTTTCACATCATCTTTCCGGCCTTCACGATCGGTCTTTCGGCATTCATCGCGACGCTGGAAGTATTGTGGATGCGCAGCGGAAAACTGCATTACCATCAGCTCGCCCGCTTCTGGACCAAGATTTTTGCAGTGTCGTTTGCGATGGGCGTGGTGTCGGGCATTGTCTTGTCATATCAGTTCGGCACCAACTGGAGCAGATTTTCCGTCGTGGTGGCCAACACGATCGGTCCGCTGATGGGATATGAGGTGCTGACCGCTTTTTTTCTGGAAGCCAGCTTTCTCGGCATCATGCTGTTCGGCTGGAACCGTGTGCCGCCATGGCTGCATACCATGGCCTGCCTGATCGTCGCATTCGGCACTGCATTGTCCGGCTTCTGGATTCTGTCGGCCAACAGCTGGATGCATACGCCTGCCGGATTCGAATTGCGCAACGGCATCGCCTTTCCGGTGAGCTGGACGGAGATCATTTTCAATCCGAGTTTCCCCTATCGTTTCGCACATATGATGACCGCGGCCTACCTGACGACCTCGCTGGTGGTGCTGGCGGTCGGTGCGCGCTATCTGGTTGCCGGCCGTTTCCAGACCGAGGCAAAAACGATGATGCGCATGGGGCTCGGCATGGTGGCATTGCTGGCGCCGCTGCAATTGATTATCGGCGACCTGCACGGCTTGAATACGGCCAGGCATCAGCCGGTGAAAATTGCGGCGATCGAGGCGCATTGGGATGGGTCGCATCCGGCCCCCCTGGTGCTGTTTGCATGGCCCGACACCAAGGCGGAACGCAACCTGGCCGAGATCGCGATACCCAATGCAGGCAGCCTCATAGTCACACATGATCCGAATGGATTGTTTCGCGGACTGAAGGACTTCAAGCCGGAAGACCGGCCGCCGGTGGTGCCGGTGTTCTTCATGTTCCGGTTGATGGTGGGTCTCGGCATGCTGCTGATTCTGATCGGGATCAGCGGCGCTTTTCTGTGGTGGCGCAAACGGCTGTTCCAGACCGGCTGGTTTCTGAAGCCGGTGCAATATTGCTGGCCGCTGGGTTTTATCGCGATCCTAGCCGGATGGATGGTGACCGAAATCGGGCGTCAGCCATGGGTCGCCTACGGCATTCTGCGCACCGCCGATGCGGGATCGCCGGTGGCCGCATCGACGGTCGCGGTGTCGCTGGCGCTGTTCGTACTGGTGTATTGCGTGGTATTTTCGATGGGCATCCTGTACATCCGCAAGCTGATCCGCCGCGGACCGCAGGTCGGGCCGGCCGCCCCGCGCACCGGCTTGCCGAACCGGCCGCTGTCTGCGGTGGAACAGTCGGAGGCGTCATGAACACGCTGAACTATACATTGCCGGTAATCTGGGCATTAGTGATCGGCACCGCAGTCGCGATGTATGTCCTGCTGGACGGCTTCGATCTGGGCATCGGCATCCTGTTTCCGTTTTTTCCGCAGGAAGCCGAACGCGATCAGGTGATGGATTCGGTGGCTCCTTTCTGGGACGGCAATGAAACCTGGCTGGTGCTCGGCGGCAGCGGATTGATGGTGGCGTTTCCTCTGGCCTATTCGGTGATCATGCCGGCGCTCTATCTTCCTGTGATCGTGATGTTGCTGGCGCTGATTTTCCGCGGCGTTTCATTCGAATTTCGCGGCGTCGCCAAACCGCACCATCGCAAATGGGACAGGTCGTTCGCGGCCGGCTCGGCCTTTGCCGCTTTTTCCCAGGGCGTGGTGCTGGGCGGATTGCTCCAGGAAATCCATATTGAAAACGGCCGGTTCGCCGGCGGCGTCATCGACTGGCTGACGCCGTTCAGCCTGATGTGCGGCGCGGCGCTGGTGGCCGGTTACGCATTGCTGGGCGCGGCCTGGCTGATGATGAAAACGGAAGGAGAAGTGGAACGGCGCGCGCGCAGGATGGGCGTGCCGCTGCTGTTTTTATTGCTGTTTTTTATTGCACTGGTCAGCGTATGGACACCGCTGCATATCGCGCGGATTGCCGAGCGCTGGTTCAGCCTTCCCAATTTATATATTTTTTCTCCGGTGCCGCTGGCTACCCTGCTGCTGGCGTGGTCTTGCTGGCATGGCATACGGCACGGCAAAAGCATTCAGCCGTTCGCGTCCGCGGTCGGCCTGTTTCTGCTCGCCTATACCGGCCTGATACTGTCGAATGTGCCGTACCTGGTGCCGCCTTACATTACGATATGGCAAGCGGCGGCGGATCCGGCCTCGCAGATTTTCATGCTGATAGGGACCGTCATATTGCTGCCCATGATCCTCGGTTATACGGTGCTGGTGTTCTGGCTGTTTCGCGGCAAGGTGCGGGCCGGCGAGGGATATCATCATTGAGGAATCATTTCATCGCACGATCATCGAACCGGACAGGCGGCTTGCGCCGGTTCGACCGGCGTCCATATTCGTCGCGCATGCAAAGCGGAGAAAATCACCGCCGATGCAAGCGGGATTTGCAGCCATCGTAATCAGCTTAAAGGATCAGCCATGTTACTCAAGGATAAAGTCGCCGTTGTCACTGGCGCTGCCAGCGGAATCGGCAAGGAAATAGCGTTTGAATATTCGCGCCAGGGAGCGAAAATCGTGATTGCCGATCTCGCGCTGGATGCCGCAACGGCCGCTGCCGACGACATACGGAAACAAGGCGGCACGGCAATGGCGGTAGCGATGGATGTGACCAGCGAAGAGCAAGTCGATAAAGGAATTGCCGATGCGGTCGCCGCCTACGGCGGCATCGATATCCTGATCAGCAATGCCGGCATCCAGATCATCAGTCCGATCGTCGATTTGACGCTCGATAAATGGAAAAAAATGCTGGCGATTCATCTGGACGGCGCGTTCCTGACCACGCGCGCCTGCATGCGTGACATGATCAGGACGGGAAAAGGCGGCACCATTATTTACATGGGGTCGGTGCATTCGCATGAGGCATCGCCCTTGAAAGCACCCTATGTCGCCGCCAAGCACGGACTGCTCGGACTGGCCAAGACGGTCGCGAAAGAAGGCGCAAAAAACAATATCCGCGCCAACGTGATCTGTCCGGGCTTTGTGCGCACGCCGCTGGTGGACAAGCAGATTCCGGAACAGGCCAAAGAGTTCGGCATCAGCGAAGACGACGTCATCAAGAAGATCATGCTCAAGGATACCGTCGACGGCGAATTCACGACGACGCAGGATGTCGCGCAGACGGCGATATTTCTCGCTGCGTTTCCTTCGAACGCATTGACCGGACAGTCAATCGTTGTCAGCCATGGGTGGTATATGCAGTGACGCGATCCCGCTTTTGCCGGCGATGAATCAGGAAAGCAAGCGCACCAGCGTTTCAGGATGGATCCCCCATCCCAGCAACCCGGCCAATCCCATCAGCACACCGAAACCGGTCGGGACCAGCGCCGCCCAGTATAACCAGCGCTGGTGCGTCAATGCCGTTACGGCCAGCAGCGCAATCGCAATCGCAAGCAGCGCATCGGACAGGTCGAACTGATCGTCGCGGAAATTGGCGGCATCGTAGTCCTTTTGATCCTGGTCGGCCTGCAGCCGCAGTTCTTCTTTTTTCCTGCTCTGCTCGGCGGCCAGCTTTTCATAATTCTGAATCGCCTCCCGATATGCGGCCTGCCGGGCGGCCGGTTGCGACGCGGCGGCAAGCCGCAATTGCAGCAGGGTGGATCTGGCGACCTCTTCACGGATATTGCGGGCCTGGTAGAACGCCCAGTGATCGAGCTTGTTGGCTTGCGACTGCTGCATCGCCTGAACGATGTTGTCGTCCTTGACCTTGCAAATGCCCATGAATGTCGCGAGCAGCGCTACCGTGATCGCAACCAGTATGTTAAGGCGCGCAATCTTGCGCTCGCCTGACGATTGCCCGTCATCGGCCGTTTCGATTGTATCCAGGGGATTGATGTCCATGTTCGCGATCATGCGTCATTGAAGCGTTGCCGGTAAACCCGGATGAAATGCCCTTCGTAAAAACGAAGCGGCCTTGACCAATTGCTTGATTCCCCGCAAGTGCGCCGGATGCATAAAAAGTAAGCTTTATCATTTCCGGATACTATTTGACCGGCATGCTTGCTTCGGAATACATTGCGCCGGGCAATTCACGCAACAATAAATCATTATCAATCAATTTCACAGGGAAATATGGTGTGCAGCGGACTGCTCTGCCGACAGATACGGCATTCGCCGCTCCGTAAATCAGCCTCATCGTGGCGTCATCTGACGACGCTGGCTGTATTGTTGTTGTTCCCGTTCATGGTGCATGCCCAGTCCGCACGCGGTTATGCCGTTGAAATCAATGGCGCAGGCACGCTTGCGCCATTGCTCAATCAATATCTCGAAATCGTTCGCCATGCCAAAGATCCCGAGCTGAGCCTGGAGGAATGGCAGCGCCTGGCCGGCATCGCTCCGCAGCAGATCCGTGAATTGCTGGCGACGGAAGGCTATTTTTCACCGGCGATCGATTACGCCCTGGAACAGCAGAACGGGCGCTGGGTTGCGCGCTTCAACATAGCACCCGGTGCGCCGACGCTGGTCGATGCGGCGACTATCCGTTTCAGCGGGCATATTGCAACCGATCCGGCCGCAGAGCAGCGGATCAATCGTCTGCGGCGCCAGTGGAGCATGAAGCCCGGAGAAAGATTTCGCCAGGCTGCATGGAACGATGCCAAGGGCGCGTTATTGAAGGACCTGCTCAATCGCGATTATCCGGCAGCCAGAATTGCCGCCAGCGAAGCGCGCATCGATCCCGAACGGCGCGCCGCACAACTGACGGTCGATGTCGATTCCGGGCCGGCATTTACATTCGGCGAACTCCGGGTGCAGGGTTTGAAACGCTATTCGCGCGACATGGTCGATGCGCTCAATCCGATCCGGCCGGGCGAACCGTTTTCACAAGACAAGCTGAATGAATTGCAGGCCCGGCTGCAGGATACCGGCTACTTTCGTTCGGCATTCGCCACCATCGAAATCGATCCCGATCATCCGCAACGCGTACCGGTGCGGATCGACGTGAATGAAAACGAGCGCAAGCGCCTTGCGCTGGGCGGCGGATTTTCGACCGACAGCGGTGCGCGTGCGCAATTGAAATGGATGGATCGCCAATTCCTCGGCCGCGACTGGCGCCTCGAATCGGACTTGCGAATGGACCGCCAGTCACGCTTGCTGGGCGCAGATGTATTTCTGCCGGCGCTTCGCAACGGCTGGCATCCGGGTTTCGGCGCGCATTACGAGCGCTCCGACATCGCCAATGAAATCGACGACAAGATCCGCACCAGCGTGAGTATCACCAGTCCCAGCAAAATCGATGAACAGATATGGGCGGTTTCCTATCTGGCGGACCGGCAGCGCATTGCGGACCTTCCGGTCAACAATCGCCAGGCATTGATCGCGTCCTACACCTATACGATGCGCCGTCTCGACAATCAGCTCGACCCGCGCCGCGGCTATGTCGCATCGATTGAACTATCCGGCGGCCCGCGCGGCATGCTGAATGAGCAGAACCTCGGACGCGCGGTCGTTCATGCCACCGGGCTGTATCCGTTTGCCCCGCGCTGGCACACTGTGCTGCGCGGCCAGCTGGGGCAGGTTTTCGGCGCCGGCCGCGATACGGTTCCCGATGATTTGCTGTTCCGTACCGGCGGCGATCAGAGCGTGCGCGGTTATGCATACAACAGCCTCGGCGTGGCGCAGAACGGCGCGATCGTCGGCGGCACGGTGCTCGCCGTGCTGAGCGCGGAAGTTGTCTATCAGTTGACTCCGCAATGGGGCGCGGCGGTTTTTACCGATGCGGGCAATGCGGCCGATTCGTGGCGCGGCTTCCGCCTGAATCAGGGCAGCGGCGTCGGAGCGCGCTGGCGCAGCCCGATCGGTCCGATCAACCTCGATCTCGCATACGGCCATACCACCCGTCAGCCACGGCTGCATTTCTCGGTCGGATATGGCTTCTGACGCTCAAGACAGGCCGCACGGTTTTGCATGGCTCAAAATCGGGCTGACGGCATTTGCCGCGCTGCTGATCGTGCTGCTCGCATTCGCGGGCTGGCTGCTGGGCAGCGAGAGCGGTGCGCGGACCGCGTTCTCCGCGCTGGACGCACTGTCCGCCGGCGCGCTGAAAACGGACGGCGTGCATGGCCGCCTGGCCGGGTCGTTGAAGATCGACCGGCTGGCGCTGGATCGCGCCGGCCAGCAATTGATACTGAAAAACATGGACCTCGACTGGCAGCCGTCGGCACTGCTGAACCGGCAACTGCATATCAACATGCTGCGCATAGGGCGTCTGGACATCGTCAGCAAAATGCAGCAAAAATCGACGCCGCCGATATTGCCCGACAGTCTTGCGCTACCGATGACATTGCAGATCGATCGGGTGCAGCTCGATGGCGGCGCCGTCGGCTGGGGGCCGGTCAACCTGATCGAGCTCGGCGCATTCGCATTCAATCTCGACTTCGACGGCACCCGCTACCGGCTCGGCGTGGATCGATTCGATGCCAGATCCGCAGCAGGCGCCAATCCCGTCAGCGGCCGTTTCAGCGGACAGGCGACGCTGTCGGCCGTCAAGCCGTATGCGCTCAGCGCGGGCATCTCGATCGACGGCGCAGCGATCGTTCAGAATCGGGCAGTGGACACCGCCGGCCGTATCGATATCAGCGGATCGTTGACGGAGCTGGCCGCGACGATCGATCTCGCCGTCAAGCAGGCACAAGCGCAAGCGCAGGCGAAAGGCCGCGTCGTATTGCGGCCGTTTTCCGAACAACCGCTGGGCAATGCAAATGTCGCGGTACAGGCAATCGATCTTTCCGCGCTGGCGCCCGGCCTGCCGCGCACGCAGCTCGACGCCCGACTGTCGTCAATGGAAAACGGCTCGGGCGAACTAACGGTGACCAACACGGCGGCGGGCCTGTATAACGAAACAGGATTGCCTCTGACCGGCTTGCGCATTCTGTTCCGGCAAAGCGCCGGTCAATTCAATTTCGACCGGATCGCCGTCGCGCTCGGTTCGGCCAAACGTGCGGCCGGCACCATTACCGGCAGCGGCCGCTACGCGGACGGCGCATTGACGCTCGCGCTGCAGACCGGACAACTGGATTTGCAGCGGCTCGACCGGCGGCTGCGCGCGACCAGATTGGCCGGCACCGTCGATATCAGGAATGCGGCGGGCCGGCAGGACTTCACCGTGGCATTGAGCGAGCCGCTGAAAAAAAACAAGCTGACGCTTTCCGCGCACGGCATGCTGGCCGATGCAAGCCTGGCGCTGGACCGGGCCGAGCTGCGCGTCGGCCAAGGCCGGATCGATGCATCCGGCCATGCCGATTTATCCGGCCGCCAAAGCTTCAGCGCGACAGGCCGGATCAGCCGTTTCCGGCTGCAGGACCTGGGCAACTTCGCGCAATTGCCGAGCCTCGATTTGAACGGCGATTTTTCATTGCGCGGTACGCGGATGCCGCAACTCGAAGCCGATCTTGCATTCCGGATTGCCGACAGCCGACTCGCCGGCTATCCGTTGCAGGGCGACGGCCGGATGCAGCTGCGGGCCGACCGTCTCAGCGTGCCCGGCCTGCGGTTGGCGGCGGGCGCCAACCGGTTGACGATGCAGGGCGAACTGTCGCAACGCGAGTCGCGATTATCGTTTGCGCTGACAGCGCCGAATCTCGAACAATTCGGCTCCGGATTCGGCGGCGCGTTGAATGCAAGCGGCACCGCGCGCGGTTCTTTCAACGCACCGCGCATCAACGCGGAATGGAAAGCCGACCGGATACGTCTGCCGGGACAACTGCAGATCGACGCGGCGCAAGGCAAAGCCGATATCGGCATCGATCGCAGCAAGCCGTTTCTCGTCAATGCCGCTGCGATCGATATCACCGCCCGCAATCTGAAAGCCGGCGCCCGGCAGCTTGCCGCATTGTCGGCGCACGCGCAGTTCGCTCCGCAACCCGGCGCGCCGCTGGCGCTGGACATTCGCGCGCAAGGATTTTCGTCCGGAGAATTGCGTGCCGACAGTTTCAATCTCACGGCCGGCGGCACCACGTCGCAGCATGCGATCGACGCAGCGCTGGCTGAACCGGGACAGAACTGGACACTGAAAGCGAGCGGCGGATTACGCGATCTGACGCGCGCTGCGCAGTGGCAAGGCACCATCGATCGTCTCGATGCCGCCGGACCGTTCACCGCGCACCTGGCCGGACCCGCGTCTTTGACGGTATCGCAACAGCGGATGCGGCTCGACGGGTTTCGCATCGATGCCGATACCGGCGTCATCGTCGTCGATCAATTCATCCGCGATCCGCGCGGCATTACCACGCGCGGGCGTTTCGAGCGATTGCAGATCGCACCGCTGTTGAAATTCGCCGGCCCCTCTCCTGCGCTGACAACCGATCTGCAGCTCGACGGCGAATGGAATGCCGGTATCGCGGGCACGATAGACGGCTCCGTCAAAATCAAGCGCCGGAGCGGCGATATCGTCATGCGCGGCAGCACGCCGATTGCGCTCGGCCTGCGCACTCTCGACGCCGGCGTGACTGCAGCCGACGGCCGGCTCAATCTGCAGCTGCTCGCCGACGGCGCGCAACTGGGCCGCATCGATGTCGATCTCGCCGCCAATACGGCGAATGGCGCCGGCCGGTTTTCAATCGCGCCGAATGCGCCATTGTCGGGCAGCGTTCGCATCGATATTCCGACCCTCGGCTGGGCCGGCCCGTTGATGTCCGCCGCGCTGATTACCGAAGGCCGGCTGCAGAGCGCGATCTCGGTAGGCGGCACCTTTGCCGCGCCGCGCCTGGCCGGCCGGATCAGCGGCAGCGGGCTGCGGTTTTTTTCCGTCGATAACGGCGTCGACTTGCGGCAAGGCATATTGGAAAGCGAATTCAAGGACACCGAATTATTGATAAGGAACTTGCGCTTCCAGAGCGGCGGGGGTCAGTTGGCCATCGCCGGCCCGATCGATCTGGCCGGCGGCAAACCCGCCGCGCAATTGTCGCTCAACGCCGACCGCTTTGCGCTATTCGATCGTTCCGACCGCAAGCTCGTCGTCAGCGGCGCCAGCCGGATCGCCTTGGCTGAAGGGAGCGCGAAAGTGAACGGCGCTTTCCGCATCGATTCCGGATTTTTCGACATCGGCCGGCAAGGCGCGCCGCAATTGTCGGACGACGTCGTGATTGTCGGACAGACCAAAAAACCGGGCGGCCGGATTGCCGCCGCGATCGATGTCAGTATTTCACTCGGCGACGGCGTCACGCTGAAAGGACGCGGGCTGTACGCCCTGCTGCTCGGCCAGATCCGCCTGCTGAGCGCAGCCGGCGAACCGCTGCAGGCACAGGGCTCGGTGCGCGTTGCAAAAGGCACGTATTCCGCCTATGGACGCGAACTCGCGGTCGAACATGGCGTGTTGCAATTTACCGGCCCTGTCGACAATCCCGCTCTCGATATCCTGGCGATGCGGCGCGGGACGGAGGTCGAAGCCGGCGTTGCCGTGCGCGGCACGGTGCTTGCGCCGCGGGTGACGCTGGTGTCCGAACCATCGGTGCCCGATGCGGAAAAATTGTCCTGGCTGGTTCTCGGGCATGGACTGAATGCCGCCGGCCAAGCGGATCTTGGCGCGTTGCAAAGCGCTGCCGGTGCGTTGCTGTCGGAAGGCGCCGCGGCGGGCGTGCAATCGCAGATCGCGACCGCTTTCGGACTGGATACTTTGGGCATCTCCACCAGCCAGGATAATCTGCAGCAGCGCATCGTCACGCTCGGCAAGCAGATATCGTCGCGTTTGTATGTCAGCTATCAACAAGGACTGGAAACCGCAACCAACACGGTGCTGCTGCGCTACACGCTGTCGCCGCGGCTGACGCTGGAAGCGGAAGCCGGCACGCGCAGCGTCCTGTCGCTGTTCTATAACATCTCATTCGATTAAGATGTGAGGCGATTAACTTGTCGGAAGTTCGTGCACCACGACGCCGGTATCGGACGGCACGAAATTGACCCAGCCCGCATGCCTGATTGCCCGCATCGCATCGCGGTAACCCTGCTCCCAGCGCCATTCGATCGAGCCCCTGGAAAAATTGATGTCTTTCGACGCCATGTGCCAGTCGCGTCCCGAATAAGGCAGGCGCACGATGTGCATCGTGGGTTCGGATGCCAGTTCGGCCATTTCGGCCAGTTCGGACGTATCCCCGAGTTCGGGGGCAAGCCTGCTTTCCAGCGTGCGCAGTCTGCACCGCAGGTTGTGCATGCGCCTGTAATCTTCGATGTGCTGTTTCGACCGTGATGCATACATCACGTCTTTCTGCCGGGTTTGCACCTCGTCCAGCGTGGTGGGCTCGGGGCCTTCGGCGCTCCACAGATCGACCATGAAGCACAGCGTATCGACGCCCGCCTCGTCTTCCAGCACTGTTTCGAGCGGCGTATTCGAATACAGTCCGCCGTCCCAGTACAGTTCGCCGTCGACGCGTATCGGCGGAAAGCCCGGCGGCAGTGCGCCGCTCGCCATGATATGTTCGACGCCGAGATTCTGGCTGACGCTGTCGAAACTGACCAGTTCGCCGGAAGTCACCTTCAATGCATTGATGGTCAACCGGATACCGCCGGACGTATTCAGATAGTCGAAATCGACCAGGCGCTTGAGCGTCGCCGACAATTCCGTCGTATCGTACAGACTCGCCTCATCCGGCGGCACCGCCATGCCCAGCGGAAAAAGACTGAACCGGCGCGGCGAAAAGAAGCCGCGTACGCCGTGCACCATCGTATCGAGCGTAGTCAGCCAGGTGTTGATCCGGCGCGCCTGATCGGGCACCTTCTGCATATCGACACTGTCCCGGTGAGACACCATCTCCCAGAACTCTTTCAGACGGGATAGCCGTATCGCCCGCGGATTGCCTGCAATCAGCGCGGCATTGATTGCGCCGATCGAGGTGCCCACTATCCAGTCGGGCGTCAGCTCGTGTTCATGCAGCGCCTGGTAAATGCCGGCCTGATAGGCGCCGAGCGCTCCGCCGCCCTGGAGCACCAGCGCGATGCGGTGTTTGCGCGGGTCGGAATTTTTCATGGATGAATTTTTCATATGGCTACCGTACCACGATCCCGGCATCGATGTTTTATCGACCGTCCGGCTTTTGTGGCCCTTGCCCAGTCCGTTCTTCAATGCAACTTGCAGGGAAAAAGCGCGAGCACCGGAACCGCTTCGACGGAACCGGCGACGTCCGCCATCGGCCGGCACACGTCATCCCAACACAGGGTGTAGTCCTCTACGTATGACGATCGCGCCAGGCGCAGGCGCTCCAGCGGCGGCAGCGCCGGCTTGTAATGCCATACGCCGTTTTTCAGTACGGCGCCGTCGGGAGGCTCCATTCCGGCGCCGGAACCGCGGATGCGTGCTTCAACCAGTTCCAGCCGCTGATCGACGATGCGGTAATCTTCTTCCCATCGTATCTTCTCGATCGAGTGCGTCCATGCAAGAGTGAACGCCTGCAACGGCAGGGTTGCCGCAAATCCCGCCGCCGCCAGGCACAGTCCGATCATGCGACTGCGGGCAGCCTGCGTTTCTGCCATGCATGCCAGGCGAAAAACAGGAGCGCCATCGCGAAGCCGATTTCATCGGTGAGCGGATACGCGACCACCAGCATCAGCGCTGCAATGGTGACATATACGCGTTCAATCAGCTTGAGCGGGGTCCACATGAAACCGACGGCAGCCCCGCCCCACAGGATGATCGCGAGCAATGCCTTGATAACGATGTAAGCAGCCGACAAGACAGTCCAGTTGCCTTGCAACATCAGCGCCGGATCGTAGACTCCCATGTATGGAATAACGAAGCCTGCGATTGCGATATGCGTGGCTTTCCAGCCGATTTTCATCGGCGATGCCTTGGCGATCGAAGCCGCGGCAAAAGCAGCCAGCGCCACCGGCGGCGTCAGGTCGGCCATGATGCCGAAATAAAACACGAACATGTGACTGACGATCAGCGGCACGCCGAGGTTCAGCAGCGCCGGCGCGGCAATCGAACTGGTGATGATGTAATTCGGAATCGTCGGAATGCCCATGCCGAGAATCAGGCAGACCACCATCGTCAGGAACAGCGACAGGAACAGGCTGGTTTTGCCGATCTCGAGAATAAAGCCGGCAAAGCTTGAGGCGGCGCCGGTCAATGTCAGCACGCCGATGATGACGCCGACGATCGAACAGGCCAAACCGACCGGGAGTGCCTGTTTGGCGCCGTCGACCAGGCTTGACCTGATCGAACCCAGCGTCTTCTTTCCGCCTTCGACTTTGAGACAGAGCAGCGAGAGCACAAAAATAATCGCGATAATCGGATAAATGCCCCACTCCATGAAGCTGGCGGCGGCCAGGCCCAGGCCGAACCAGAATACATAGCGGAAAGCCTTGTTCGACATGCGTGCGGCCAGTGCGGCGCCGAGAATCAGGATGGCCGTCAGGGCCAGTCCGGTCAGGCCGGCAAACATCGGCGTGAAGCCGTGGAACAGCATGGCAACCAGCGCCGCCAGCGGCAGGATCAGATACCAGTTTTCCTTGAGCGCTTTCCAGGGACTCGGGCATTGGTCTTTGGGCAAACCGGTCAGCCCCGCGCGCCCGGCTTCCAGATGCACCATCCAGAACGCGGTAACGTAGTAAAGGATCGCGGGAATGACGGCAGCCTTGACGATCTCCACATAAGGCACGTTGAGCGTCTCGGCCATGATGAAAGCGACCGCGCCCATCACCGGCGGCATGATCTGGCCGCCCATCGATGCGGTCGCTTCCACCGCGCCGGCGAATACCGATGTGTAGCCGAAGCGCTTCATCAGCGGAATCGTGAACTGGCCGACGGTCAGCACATTGGCGACGCCCGAGCCGGAAATCGTGCCCATGAAGCCGGATGAAATCACCGCGACCTTCGCCGGGCCGCCCTTGGCGTGGCCTACCAGGCCCAGCGCAATCGAATTGAACAAGTTGATCATTCCGGCATGCTCGAGGAATGCGCCGAACAGAATGAACAGAAAAATATACGTTGCCGACACCATGGTCGGCAGACCGAAGATGCCCTCGGTGCCGGTGTAGAGCTGGCTGACGATCTGATCGAATCCGAAGCCGCGGTGCGCGATCGCATCGGGCAGATACTGGCCGAACATTCCGTACAGCAAAAAGCTTCCGCAGACAATCGGCAGCGCCAGTCCGAGAATGCGCCGTGCCGCTTCGAACACCATCACCACCATGATCGTGCCGACCACCAGATCCGCAGTGGTCGGATCGCCTGCGCGCTGAATCAGGTCCGCTTCGAAAATCCAGTGATATGTCCCCAGCGCAAAACCGCCGGCTGCCAGCAGCCAGTCGTACCATGGAATGCTGTCGAGCTTGCCGCCATGCTTGACCGCCGGGTAAAGCAGGAAAGTGATCATCAGCAGGAAGCCGACATGCAGCGAGCGAATCACCAGGCTGGAAAGCGGATGGAAGGCGGCGACAATCAGTTGATAGGTGGAGAAACACAGGGCGAGTGCAATCAGCACTTTCAGCGCGGCGCCGCCGAGTTTGCGCTGAGCGCCGTGTTCCTGGAATTCCTCGGCAAGCGTCTGGTCGGGAATATGATGAAGCGGATCGATCATTGTCGTCTCCTGCGGATGGCATCGGAAAGCGCTGATGCGCTTTCCGTTTTTGTTGCCGTTATTATTGTCGTTATTATTTAATCAGATGGACTTCGCGGTAATATTTTTCCGCGCCGGGATGCAGCGGGATCGGCATTCCCTTCGCTCCGTCTTCCTTTTTCATGACTTTTGCGGCGGCGTGTGCCGCAACAACGTGATCGAGATTTTCCCACATGCTTTTCGTCATCTTGTAGACGGTGTCGGCCGGCACACCCTCATGTGTGACGAGGAAGTTCTGCACGGCGACAGTCGGCACATCCTTGTCCTGGCCTTCATAGGTCCTGGCCGGAATGATGCTGGCCTGATAGGCCGGATCGCCGATCCTGGCAATGACGTCCGGCGGCACCGGCACAACGACGATCTTCACCGAGGTCGATAAATCGCGCAGTGCCGCGACACCCAGGCCGGCCGAAATCAACGTCGCGTCGAGCTGGCGGTTTTTCATCAATTCCACCGATTCGCCGAACGGCAGATATTCGATCTTGCCCAGATCCTTGTAGCTTAGTCCGGCACCCTTCAGCACGGCGCGGGCATTGAGCTCCGTCCCGGATTTCGGAGCCCCCACTGCCAGCCGCTTGCCTTTCAGGTCGGCCAGGGTCTTGATGCCGGAATCGGCATTGGCGACGATCTGAATGTAATTGGGATAGATGGCGGCAACGCCGCGCAGCTTTTTCAGCGGCGTTTTGAAGCCGGCTTCTTCATTGCCTTTCCATGCATCGGACAGTGCGTCGCCGAGGGTGAAACCGATTTCGCCGCGTCCGGACTGCAGCAGGTTCAGATTTTCCGCCGAGGCCTTGGTGGCCTGCACCGTAGCTTTGACGTTCGGCATCGCCTTGCCGTAAATTTGCGACAACGCCACACCCAGCGGGTAATACACGCCGCTGGTGCCGCCGGTCAAGACATTGATGTACTGTTGCTGCGCATGCGCGGAGCCTGCCGCCATCAGCGCAATACCGGCAAAAGCCAGCAAACCACGCAGAAATCCATATTTCATTATCGTCTCCTTTTTTGTAGTGTGGCCAAACTGTAATGCATTGTTATTCTATTAGCACAAGGCATCAATAGGTATAAATAATGATAAGTATTGATCCATATGGATTTTCATGCGGCAACCTTCAAAAGAGGACGGCGAGAATCCGCAGCCGGAACCATGCATGCTCTCGTTAAAAGCGGCGCAGGTCTGCAAATCGTGTCATGCATTCCCACATGATCGAAAGCGCAGAAAGTGATTTTTTCCTTCCTGATTGTAATAAATACAGGCAAGCGCCGACATTCATCGATCGATTGGCATATCGCAAATTCAGTTTCTCCTGATCATGGCATAAGAACATATGCACAAGCAGATATGCATTCGTATACCTAACCGCCGAATAATGAATCAATGTTTGACATGCGCTGTCAGTAAATTCCTACGCCAGAATCGGAGAAACACGGATGTTGCAAATTTTGCATTTCTGCAAAGATGATTCAGGCAAAATTTGCAAAAACCGATCAGGACGGGAGTTACCCATGACAAACGCATTAAATGTCTGCGGCAATGTAGTAGGTTTGCCCATGCTCGATTCACAAACCATTGCTGCGCTTCAAGCGCAAAATGAAATCCAGGATGGCAGCCGGCAAGACGCATCGGCACCGGAGCTGTTGCGGTGCGGCGATCTGTATGGCGCGTCCGAGCCGATGCGGCACCTCTTTCAACTCATCGCCAAAGTCGCCCCGACCCGCGCGAATGTATTGATTATCGGCGAAAGCGGCACCGGCAAGGAAGTGGTTGCCAATGCAGTCCATCAGATGAGCAAAGAGAAGGACAGGCCTTTCATTGCGCTGAATTGCGGCGCCGTTTCGCCGCAATTGATCGAAGCCGAATTATTCGGCCACGAGCGCGGCAGTTTTACCGGCGCCGTGCGCATGCATAAAGGCTGCTTCGAACGTGCCAGCGGCGGCACTCTGTTTCTCGACGAGCTCACCGAAATGTCGATGGAAATGCAGGTGAAGCTGCTGCGGGTATTGGAAACCGGGCGTTTCTGCCGCGTCGGCGCCGATGAAGAAATGCAAGTCAAGGTGCGCGTGATTGCCGCCACCAATCGCGATCCGCAACAGGCGGTCGATGGCGGCCTGATGCGCAGCGACTTGTTCTATCGGCTCGCCGTATTTCCGATTACGGTTCCGGCGCTGCGGGAGCGCGCGGAGGATATCGAACTGCTGGCCGGATTTTTCCTGACCCGGTTGAACCAGGAAGAAGATACCAAAAAAGTATTTTCGAAAAGCTCCCGCCGTTTCATGCATGAATATCATTGGCCGGGCAATGTCAGGGAACTGAAGAACATGGTGCATCGCGCATTCATTCTGGCCGATCAGGAACTCGATATTACCGCGGCGGTAGGCCCGATCAAACCGTTCGTCGCCAATGTGGAGAGCGATTGCGTGACCTTTCCACTGGGCAGCAGACTCGCCGATGCGGAACAAAGGCTGATATTTGCGACGCTGGGATATTGCGGCGGAAACAAAACGCAGACTGCGGAGGTCTTAGGCGTAAGTCTGAAAACGCTTTACAACCGTCTGAACGAATATCAGACCAGGATATTCACCTCCAACGAACCGGCGGTACAGCCTTCATCCTATGGTACCAATGCCGGCATTTAGGTTTCGATCAACATGATAAAAATTCTGGTTGTCGACGATCATGCAGTGGTACGCGCAGGCGTCCAGTTCTTCATCGCCGACATACCCGACATGCAGATCGCCGGCGAAGCGGCAACGGCGCAGGAAGCGATCCGGCTGATCCGCTCGAAGGAATGGGATATTGTGCTGCTCGATATCGCCATGCCCGACAAGAGCGGCGTCGAGGTGCTGAAGCAGATCAAGCGCGAAAAACCGGAACTGCCCGTTCTGATGCTGAGCATGCATCCCGAAAACCGTTACGCGGTCCAGATACTGCGTAGCGGAGCAAGCGGATATGTGCAAAAGGAAGCGCTCGCCACCGAACTGGTCAACGCGATTCACACCATCCTGCGCGGCCACAAGTACATCAGTCCCGCAGTGGCGGAGCTTCTTACGGCCGACCCTGCCACTACCGATATGCAAAAGCCTCTGCATGAAATACTGTCGGCCCGCGAATACCAGATATTTTACAAACTGGGTCAGGGAGAAGGCGTTACCAAAATTGCCGACGAATTGTGCCTGAGTGTTAAAACCGTCAGCACCTATCGGTCCCGCGTGCTGGAAAAAATGAACATGTCCAATAACGCCGACATTATTTATTACGCAATCAAGCAGAACCTGATCGACTGAAGCCCGGCGTGCGGGACATCGATACGGTGTGCGGCAGTCTGATTTTCCAGGCGAGGCAGTTCAGACTTGCGCCGAAGTCCGTATGAGCGGACCGGCACCGACGCGGCTCTTGCCGGCGGCGTGTCACTCGCATAAACGGAAGTTGTCGCGTCCTGCCCTTTTCGCTTCGTACAGCGCTGAATCCGCACGCTGCATCAACGTCTCCACGTCATCGCCGTGATCCGGATAGAACGCAATACCGATGCTTACGGAAATCGAGAGCTCTATATCATTGATCAGGAAAGGCCGGGCGAGACTGTCGACCAGCTTTTGAGCGACCGTATTCGCATCTTCACGTATACCGATACCGACCAGCAGAATCAGGAATTCATCTCCGCCGAATCGGGCAACAGTGTCCGTTTTACGCACACAGCTTTTGATCCGGTCGGCAACCTGCTTCAGAAGATGGTCGCCGATCGCATGGCCATGGGTATCGTTGACGGGCTTGAATCTGTCCAGATCGAGATAAAGTACGGCGCATTCGCCGCTGGTTCGCCGCGCGCGCAGGATCGCCTGGTGAAAGCGTTCGGTAAATAAATTGCGATTGGGCAGCAAGGTCAACGAATCGTGGTGTGCGACGAACTCGAGTTGCGTCTCGTACTCGTTATATTGCCTAACCCGCTTGCCCAGGTCGCTGGCAAGGCGGCGCCACATTGCAGGCGTTTCTTCAGCCAATTTTGTGAAGCTCGCTTCACTTATCCTGGCAATAATGGTCTGCTCGATCGCCACCACGGAAGCCGACCTGAAAGTACCCGGATTGATAAGCCCCATTTCGCCGACGTGCTGACCGGAAATCCGCTCCGCAATTTCACGGCCGTGCACGACAATTGCCACCGAGCCGCCGATAAGCAGAAAGAGTTCGTCGCCGGAGTCTCCTTGCCTGATGATTTCGGATCCGGCTTCGTATATGGCGATAGTGCACTCTTCCGCAATCCGGGCCGCGAGGCTTTCATCGCCTCCTGCAATCAACTGGTTAATGAGCGCCCGAATCAAATGCTCTTTTCCATCGGGACCCTGAAACCTGTTTATCATGAAGCATCCCCGGGCAGGAAGTATCTCAGTCTTCTTCGAGCACGTATTCCGGCACGAGCTTGTTCAAGGTGCGGGAGAGTTCTTCGGGATCGATCGGCGTACTGATGAAAGCATCACAGCCGGCAAATGAGCCTCGTATCCGGTCTACCGCTTTTCGGCTGGTGCTCAGCACAATTGCGGTCGTGCGCCGCCTGCCCTGCGCCTGTTTCAGCAACTTGCAGATGCCGACTCCGTCCTCGTCAGGCAGTTCCGTTTCGACAAACACCAGGTTGTAGCGGAAATTGGCAAGAAGCACCACAGCGGCGGCGCCGGTTGAAACATGATCCACACGATATCCGCGGCTCGACAATTCACCGGTGATATACCGCCATCCTTTGGGATTGGGATTGACGATCAATACCGCAGGAACGGTTTTGAATATTTTGGGTGCGCTCCGCTCGGGCATATCGGGCAAATTGGCCGGCGCAAGCAGCGTGGTGGAAAACGCAGCGGCATGATTCCGGACCGGATCGCGCTGCTGCTTCAACACAATCTCCAGCGTTTCCAGAATCTGCACCCAGTGAAACGGACGTTTGATATGCGCGGCGATCGAATTGCCGCACACCTCGGCGCCAATGGCGATAATGGGAGCGCCCGTCGGATTTATCTGTTCCAAATCGCACCATATGCGACTTTCTTCATCGTCGACATTCACTAATATGCAGTCCGGGCGCGGCTTTTTGGCTGGTTGCCATTCCCTGTATCTGCCGGAGACTTTAAACAATGACGCAATGACCGTTTGCTCACGGTCGTTAAAGCCGATTAGAGTGATATCCACAAAAAGTTCAGTAGCGATGCTCATTGGGAATCCATTTGAATTGGTGTACTGCGGGTGAGCGAGATGCCGGTATTGTATTTTTTAAGGCCGCGCCCAACTTGATTTCTCCGAGGCAATTATAACCTCACTCCGGTTTTTTCACAGTTCGTCCATATTCATCTGACAACATGCGTGGTTGCGCCGCAAAACAAGCGATTTTGCGGCGATTCTCATGGATAGCCCGGTTTTTCCATATGCCGGTTGCCGATATGAAAAGCCGGCAATCGGCATAATCACTGTTCCGACCTTGATGTGTTGCATGGCCTGTTTGCAAAATCCCTTTTCACTGAAACTTAAAAGGACGGATTCAATTCAAAGAACATGCAGAAACAGCACGGGCAGCCTGGAATTGACCACGCCAATATTTTTTATAGAGCTTGAATATTTAGGGAGCAAGTAATGGCAACCGTACGCCTGGCAACGACCGAAGTTCAAATCGACGATACCGTTTACACATTCGGGACGCCCGCCGACGCAGATGCTTTCGAGGCATGCGTCGCTACTGTCGATCTCATGCATTGCGAGGCCGACCATCCGCCAACCGGCAAGAGGTCTGCAGGACAAGCGATCGATATAACGTTTACCGGAGATGCAACGCCCGCTGAAGACGGAGGCGTTTACTTTGAAGCAATCGTCGGCGGCAAATCGATGAATTGCCGGATAACTCTTGAAGCGCTCGAAGAGCATTTCGGCGTTCGCGACGGAATTCGTCCGGTCGATGCGTATGCGCAGAGCAAGGAAAAAATAAATTCGATAGCGGAGCACATGCTGCGTGCCGATCCGAATGAGAGTGTGCTGATACGGACAAGCCATATCACCTAGATCCGTTCAAGTTGCGGATCTGCGCGACGAACGCATGCGGATCGGATGCTTGCGCCGCAACGGACGGAGCGCCGATCCGGTTACCACCGATCGGATTTGCCTTTGCAAGTCAACGCGTCAATCCGGAATGTCCATGGACCCAGGACCAAAGGCGTTCCCTTGATGCCCATTGCCGCCAACGTCCGGGCCAGCCGGTAAATCCGGAATTCGTATTGATGAAAGATACTGAGCAAGTCGACGGCGGGCTTGTCGATACGGGAAATCTGGAGCAGCGCATCGCGAGTAATAAAACAACGACGCGGCGAACCTCGCACGGTCAGGTTGAAGCTGACGCCTTCTTCTTCACCAACGGCTTGATCCTTTTGCGATTCGGATTCGGTATGCGCAATCATCATTTTTCTCCCGGACCGGATTGCCGTCCGTTGAAAAAATGATAGTCACAGTCTTTTATTCAACTCTTATGCCAAATCAATGAAACGGCGGGGAAATGGCGCAAAGAAGAAAATCGGACCATGTTCAAGATCCGGCGCTTGCGCACGAAACCGCTCTAAGGAACCGCTCAGATCCAGGATTCCCTGATCATTGGATCATCGGCATCGCTCCGCTCGATTTTCATCAGGCCGGGCGGCAACTTTGAGCGGACATCGATAAGCGTATTTCCAGTGACGTATTCTCCCGTCTGAACGTACCCGCGATGCCGCCGTGCGACATATTGATTCGGAAAATCCGGAGGATCCTCATACACGATCCAGATTGAAAGTTCATCGTCATCATGTCTTCTTTGCTGTTGTTCCATCTTTATTTCAGGTTATCCAACTGTTTGAACCATGGTCACTGCCGGCGCTGCACCGGCACTGCAAGTGTTTAATTCACGAATAGCCTGACGGCTTCGACATCACCGTATTTGACTGGTCCCGTGCGCCGGCATCATTTTGTCACAGGCTTGTATATTCTGACGCACATTCAAAATCAAAAGTTCAGATTGATCAACGCAAACGCTTTCCTTGAGCCCGACTTGACTGATCGGCTTGAGAACAAGCGGATCGGGACGCATCCATAGAAACTTTTTTTTGAACGCTGCATCGAAAGGAAGTCATCCCGTGCCCCGTCCGGCATGCCTCAAGGATTCATTCGCAATGCGGTCAGACGCATTTGCGACTGGCAACGTCGGACTTCGCTGCGCTCGATCCAGCCTGTGAAGGCTTTCTGCCGCAGCACAATTTTCAGCGTCACGACTGGATAGCTCAATGGGACTCAACCAAAAAGGCAGAATTACGATCGCTCTGTTCTTGCTGCTGTCCTGGTGCATCAGCGCGGCGGGCCGGGCACAGGAACCGGTTCCAGCCGACGCCAAGCCGGCGGCGTCGAAGGCGCCTCGCAAGGCGGGGCTCGACCGCTCCGGCAAAGCCCGGAAAGGCAAGGCATCGTACTACGGCCGGGAATTTTACGGAAAAAAAATGGCCGACGGCACGCCGATGAATCCGAAGTCCAATGTCGCCGCAAGCAAAACGCTGCCGCTCGGCACGAAGGCCAAAGTCACAAATCTGGAAAACGGCAAGAGCGAGGTCGTCGAGATCAAGGACCGCGGCCCCTACGTCAAGGATCGCATCGTCGACCTGTCGCCCATGACGGCCGACAAACTGGATATCAAGGAACAGGGCGTCGCGCCGGTCGAAGTCAAGCCGATAGAAGTGCCGCAGCCTGACGGCACCGTCAAACCGGGCGCAGCCGCATTGGAGGCGGCGCGTGACAAGGGCAACAACCCTTGAGCGTGCAGAGCGAATGTCCGGCCTGTCCTGATGGATGGCCGCAGCGTTTATACGCCGCTCGTCTCGGGCCGCAGGCCGGCGATCGATAATGTCGCCGGTGAGCCGCCTTCTCAGCTTTACGCATTCCGGCCGGAATCGCGCGCGTACATCTCGATGATCTCCATCAGGCGGTCCACATCCACAGGTTTTACCAGGTGCATATCGAAGCCGGCATCCAATGCGCGCTCCCGGTCCGCTTCCTGGCCGTATCCCGTCACTGCAATCAAACGAATGCCGTGCGTGCCCGGATCGGCGCGAAGACGGCGCGCGATCTCATACCCGTCCAGACCGGGCAGCCCGATATCGACCACGGCGATATCGGGCTTTTCCGCTGCCGCGATGCGAAGGCCGTCGGTTCCATTGCCTGCTTCGAGCACCCGATATCCGTACATCGTCAACATCGTGGACATCATCAGCCGTCCATCGTCGTTATCTTCGATCAGCAGCACGTCGCTCGTCCCTCTGGAAGCAGTCGTTGCTTGCGGCGGGCTGATCGCCTGACCGTTCGAAAGCGGCAGCCGAACCGTGAACGTGCTTCCGCGACCTGGACCTCCGCTGGCCGCCTCCACCGTTCCGCCATGCAGTTCCGTGAGCTTGCGCACAAGCGTGAGTCCGATTCCCAGCCCGCCCTGCGCACGGTCAATCGAAGTGGCGCCTTGCACGAATGCATCGAACACGATCGGCAACAGGTCCGCTGCAATCCCGATTCCCGAATCCCGCACCACCAATACGGCTTGATCCCGCTCGACGTGCACCTGCACATCGACCTGTCCGCCGTCCGGCGTGTACTTGATCGCATTGATCAGCAGATTGTTGATAATCTGGTCGAGCCGTATCGGGTCCGCATCAACCAATGCCGATTCGGTGACAAGATTCAGGATGTGATGGCCGGCCCGCCCTGCCGTACGCAATGTGTCGGCACAAGACTTGACCGCTTTGCCAAGGTCAACCTGCCGCCTGTCGAGGATGGTCTTGCCGGTCATGGCCCGGCTTACGTCGAGCAGGTCGTCAACGATATGAATCAGATGCCGGGTCTGGCGCCGGAGGATCATCTGCGCACGGTCGACCATCTCCGTCCTGGTTCCGGCGGCTTCCATCACATCGACGGCGCCGCTGATCGCACTGAGAGGATTGCGCAGTTCATGCCCGAGCATGGCGAGGAATTTATCCTTCGCGTCATTCTGTTGCTCGGCAAGCCTGCGGGCTTCCTGCTCGCTTACGAAAAGACTGGCCCTTTCTTTCTCGGCCAGCGTGCGGGATTCCCGTTCGCGCATGATGATCTCACCCGCTTTCTTCAGCGCAGCATGCACTTTATCAATCTCCGTCACATGGGAACGGGTCAATGCCGGCACTTCGCCGCGGCCGAGCGCAGCCGCCGCCTGCTCGGCACGAATGATGGAGCGGACGAGACGGCGGCCAAGAATCATCGTTACGCTTGCCGCGAACAGGATTGCGGCAAGCAAGCCGAGTGCCGCAACCAGGACCGCGCGTCGCGCCGTCCATTCAATTTCCTTTACCGGTACGCCCACTGCGATCGTCCACCCCGACACTGCCGAGTGTGTAAATACGGTATAGATATCGGCTTTGTCGCGGCTTGTGTTCTGCAGTACGCCTTCGTTCGCGGCGCGAGCCGCCTGTACGACTTCGGGCGCGACCGGCTTGCCCACCATTTCGGCCGCATTGTAGCTGCGGGCGATGGTGACGCCCTCGCGATCGGAAATGCCGATAATCCAGCTCGATGGCCTGCGCCGTTGTGCAAACATGCGATTGAAATGTTCCGTAACGAATCCCTGGCCCAATATGTAGCGCTGGCCGCCGTCGAGCGCAACCGGCGCATCGATCGATACGACGTATTGTCCGGCAACCGTCCCCTTCATCAGGTTCGACACATGCCGCGTTTGCGTCTGCATCACTTTCAATCCGTATTCCGGATGCGCTCGGCGCGGCAGCTTCGTTCCGAAAGGAAGCCGCGTATTGACAAGCTGCTGACCATCCCTCGCATAGAGCACGGTCCATGCACCTTCGTTTCCGCTGGCTACAGTCGCCTCCTGGTAAAAGCTTTTCAAATCGCCGGCAGCCAGCGAACGGGAAGTAGCCAGAATCCGAAGCGCATTCTCGGCATTCTCCAATTCCCGATCGATCATGAGAGTCGTTGCACGCGCGGTTTCCTGGACGCTGCGAAGTGCTGCTTCGCGTTCAGCGCGAAGCACCATCGAAAGTGCAACTGCGGAAAAACCGATTGCAGGAACAAGAATGGCTACTGCCATCATCATCAGATATGCGCGAACCTTCATTCAGAATCCTGTTGCTCAGCAATGCTGTTGTGAAGTAATTGAATACGATGATCATGATCCGCGACGGACGGGCGGCTCAATTAGCCGGCACATGCCGTGCGCAGTATCAACGCTGGATCGGT